>CABRLT010000060.1 GCA_902471785.1 uncultured Collinsella sp. | reverse complement strand
TCCGGACGACGCTCCATCGTTGTCACGTGAGTCACTCCTTACCTAAATACGACAGAAATGCGGGTTCTTTCCCGCATGTTTTCGCAAACTCGGAGCGGCAGGGACGCGGCCCCTCCTTCACCGAATAGCGAAAAGCTAGTGCTCCATTGTAGTAGATGCCGCGTCCGCCGTGTGCTCGCGGGGCAGATGAATTGTAAAAGTCGTACCCTTTCCAAGCTCCGACTCCACGGATATGTAGCCATGGTGACGCTCGACGATCTGCTTGGTCACGGCGAGGCCGACGCCCAGGCCGCCAGCTTCGCGGGCGCGGCTGGCATCGGCGCGCCAAAACCGCCCGAAAATGCGCGACAGATCGTCCTTGGCAATACCGATGCCGGTATCAGAAACGGCAATGCTGACGTGCCTGCGGTCACTGAGCACCGACACCACGACCCAACCGCCCTCGGGGGTGTAGCGCATGGCGTTGCTCATGAGGTTGATAACACATTGCGTGATCATGTCGGGATCGGCCTCGACGACATCGTCGTGCCCTTGGGTTTCATCTGCAAAGCGAAGACGAAGGTCACGGTCGGCAAACAGACGCTCCTGGCCGTTCACAATCGATCGCACGAACGGAACCATGTCCACCGGTTCTAGATTGAGCGGAGCCGTGCTGTTTTCCATACGCGATAGGTCGAGCATCTGCTGCACCAGACGAGCCAGGCGACGCGTCTCGGAAGCAACGGTCTCCAAATGCTCATCGTCGGTGGGATACACGCCATCCTGCATGGCCTCGACCGTTGCGAGCATGGCCATAAGCGGCGTGCGAAGCTCGTGTGCAACGTCTGAGGTCAGGCGCTTCTCGTGTTTCATATCCTTCTCGAGCGAGGTGGCCATCTCATCGAAGGTCTCACCCAGCTGATCGATCTCGTCATCACCGCGCAGCCCCGTGCGAGCCGACAGGTCGCCGTCACGGATTTGCTTTGCGGTACTGGTGATGCGATGAATCGGTTTGGTGAGCATGCGCGACACGAGCGATCCGATAACGACCGAAATGCAGATTGCAACAACCGCGGCGAGGGCCATGGCGTTAAAGGTCTTCTCCCTAAACGCAGAGTCCGCCTTGGTGAGCAGAGCGTCGGAGCCGATGGCCCACAGCTTTACCTGTCCGACATGCTCGCCGGAAGACGTTACAATCTCGACGTTAGCAACGCTATCGGAGTCGGTTGGAGCAGACGAGACCGGGCTATGCGATGCCCTCTTGCCGCTCGTGTCGTCGGTCGTAGCCTGGTTTTCGCGTACATCGGCGGTGGCGCTTGCCGAGGGCCAGGAATCGTCATAAACGATCACACCCTTTTTATTGACGACCTGCATGCCCAGATCGTCGGAAACCAAACTCGACGTTGCGACCGTGCGCAGTTCTCCCGCGGTCCAAGAGCCGTTTTCCTCATATGAGGTCGCCAACTTCTCGGCAGCGGAATTTGCGATTTCGACGATATTGGAGCGTGTGTAATCCGAAAAGACCGTGCCCCACACAACAGAGACAACGCCCACCAGCACCAATACCGTCATGAGCGATGTCAGAGCAAAAGCAAGTGCCATGCGCGAGGGATAGCTCATCGTTGGCCGTGAATCGGAACGAGGCGTGTTCCAACTAGCCTTGGAACCCGCCTCGCTCTCCTGCTTGTGCTTTTGTCCGATTTCAAAGCGCGCAGGTGTCATATGTGATTTCCCTATTTCTCGTCCGACTTATCGGTCTTGGCCGGAGCCTCGAAGCGATAGCCGACACCATGGACGGTGTAGAGCCACTTGGGCTTCTTGGGATCATCGCCCAGCTTGGCGCGAAGATTCTTCACGTGGCTATCGATGGTGCGCTCATAGCCCTCAAAGTCATACCCGAGCACTTTCTCGACCAGCTCCATGCGGTTATACACACGGCCGGGATGGCGGGCAAGCGTGGTGAGCAGCTTGAACTCGGAAGCCGTCAGATCGACTTCCTTGCCCTCGACCAAGATCTTGTGGCCCGAGATATCGATGACCAGATCGCCGAAGTCGAGTACCTCGACGGCGGGCTCGTCGGCCTGATGGGCACGGCGGAACAGAGCGCGAACGCGGGCGACGAGCTCGCGCGGCGAGAACGGCTTAATCAGATAGTCGTCGGCGCCGAGCTCAAGACCGATAATACGGTCCTCGATCTCGCCCTTAGCCGTCAGCATGATGATGGGGACATCCGAGGTATCGCGAATGGTGCGGCAAACGCGCTCGCCGGGAATCTTAGGGAGCATGAGGTCGAGCACGACCAGGTCGAACTGATGCTTCTCGAACTCCTCGATAGCGGACTGGCCGTCGCCCACGCCCACAACCCAATAGCCCTCGCGCTCGAGATAGGCAGCGACAGCGTCGCGGATTGCCTTCTCATCCTCGACCAGCAGAATCTTTTTTGCATCTGAAGCCATAACACGGCCCCCCTGTCTCAATTAGCTAAGAACAAGCTCATTTTAACGCACCTGAGCCCACCGGGCGTCGCATGGGTGCGATAGCTCGGCGGGCGGTACTCATAGTCACAACGCGCTTATTCCCCTGTCGACGCCTTTTTAACCCCTCGGAGACTAAAGAGAGAACAAGCGAGCGGTAACCGTCTCGGGAATTCCCTGGCTGTTACGCACCGTTGCGTACGTTAAGAACGAGTTCGATTTACCCGCCGTAGCAGGATAATCGCCATACTCCAAGGCTCGATCGGGCGACAGAAGCGAGCCGTAGGTCTTAGCCGAAGTGTCAATCAGAAAATGCGACGCCTGAACTTTAACCAGGTATTTATTTTTCCTTCCCGCAGCGCACGCGAGCGGCTCACGCGAAAGGAAGAGGTACGGCCCGCCCTCGTTACCGATATAGGTGCCCATATTGCCCAGGCTGCCCACACCGCTATACGTCGCCTCAATGGAGAACACGAAGGTGTCTCCCATATACACGGCCTCGAAAGGCGAAACCGACGAAGGAAGCACCAGCTGAGCTCGCTTCGTGTTGTTGCCGTCAGTCAGGTCAATCGCCGTCATACCGTAATAGACGCCCTCATCATTGTGCACGCGGGGCGAGATGGTCAGGATGCCGTCGCTCACACGCGGGGCGGATGCGAAGCGGCCCGTTGACTTCCAAATAGTCTCAGGCTTGGACTCGCTGGGCGACTGACGGTAGCAGTACGAATCGTTACTCGTCTTGGTGCCGCCGGACGAAGGCATCTTATACCAGATGACCGACGACCCATACGCTGTGAAGAGCGGCGGATCGTAGTTTTCGCCGCCGCGGTCGAGCTCGACAGCGTTGCCGGTAAGGGAGGAGCCTGCAAGGTTTTGCGCATAGAGTTTCCAAGACGCATTGGCAAAGTTCATCTCGACCCATGCGAACACGCCATCACCCGCGCGAACGTCGTAAAACGCATAACCGGTTCCCTCAATGGGATCCTCGATAAGTGTGGTAAGCGAGCCATCGCCCAGGTTGAGCACACCAAGCGTATTGGCATGCAGGGCAGAAGCAGGCGCCATCATCGCGGCAGCGTAGTCGCCATCGCAGTAGTACAGCAGCGTGCCCAGCGGCAGCGTCCACGAGGCCGCGGGCTCAAGATCGATATCGACAGCTTCGTACTCATCAGTGATCGAGACAATCTTCGAATCGTCCTTGATAACCTGCGGCTCGCCAGCGGCGTCATCACTCGTGCCCGTTTTTTTCGAGCAACCGGCCAGTACGGCAGCAGCACCGGTAGCGGCGCCACCCAGCACAAAACCTCGACGCGTTATTCCATTCTTAAAGCGATCAGCGATGCTCATTAGGCGATCTCTGCGCGAGCGGCCTCGATAGCGCGCGTAAGCTGATCGGCGCAAGAGGTCTTTTTCATACCGCAGGTATTACCGGCGAGAACCTCGATTACGCGATCGGCGGGAGCGCCCTCGACCAGCCTGGAGATGGCCTTGAGGTTGCCATCGCAGCCGCCAGTAAACTCGACACCCAGCACCTTGCTGCCATCGTCAGAGAGATTGAGGTGAATATTGCGAGAGCATACACCCTGAGGCTTGTAGTCAAAACTAATCATTGAGATCCCCTCTCAGAAAGAAATTTCAGACGTCTATTATCCCCGCCTGGACCGACTTATTATCGCAAGCACCGATTCAACATCCTACGATGCTTGGACTGGTGGGGGCAAGATTAGCAGTCCGCACCCTGTACGTGGACCATGCGCTTCTCACGATACATATTGTGGTCGGCGACGCGATATACATCGGCCAGCGTATTTCCAGCCGTCTCGACGGTCGCCACGCCAATCGATGCGCTGACCGTCAGGGTCTCATCGCTTACCGCGGCAAGACCGAGACGAAGGTCCTGTTCCAGCCCGAGCGCAGACTCGTTGTCAGTATGGGGGCAAACCAGCAAAAACTCGTCGCCGCCAACGCGCATCGGCAGGTAATCCGCACCAGCCACCCGCCGCAGCACGGACGCCGTCCGTCGCAGCAGCTCATCCCCCATCTCGTGACCATAGATGTCGTTGGTCCGCTTGAGATAATTACAGTCCACCATAATCACGCTCACCGGCAAGTCCTCGTTTACCAGGCTATCTCCACGCGATTCAAGATAGTTGCGGTTGCGAAGCCCCGTCAGTTTATCTTGGTATGACAGCTCCTCGGCATGCTTGACCATCGATATGTTGTGCGTCGCCACGACAACCGACTCCAGCCGGCCTTGCTCATCGCGATGCTGGGGGACAACCTGTAGCGAGTACCAAGCGCCTCGACAATCTCGCACCTCGGCAGCCAAGTATGGTACGCCCTCCATACGTTCACGAAGCGTACTTATATCTACGAGTCCCACAACCGCTTCGCGGCTTTCGGGGCTCACGATATCCCGGCAGACTGTGTCCATAAAGTCATATGCCTCGTTGTGCTCGGCGAATATCTTCGCTATCGCCGGCGACATATTGATTCCCTCGATCTCGAGGGTGTCGAGATGCAAAAGGAAGGTCGAATCGTAGATGGCGCTTATGGCATTGATAATGCCGAGCTGTTTATCCTTTTCGACCAAATTGCGGTGGTCAACGATATTTCGAGCCAACAGCACCACGACCCAAAACGCGAGGCACACCAAGACGCCGACGGCGACAAATGAAATCCTGTCAGACATGACCTCAGATTTGGGATATAGCGCAAACAGGCGGTAGTCCTTATATGCCGCACGCACGGCATACCATTTGTCTCCTCGATATTCGATGCGCGTCAGGCCGTCTTCTTTCCACTCAACTCCTGTACTGGTGAGGAGTCGGGCGAGCGACACGTCAGCATCGGCACTGTTGGATGAGACAATCTCCGCATCCTCCATAACAAGCACCATGGGACTTTGGTGGAAGGTGTTGTTCGCAAGCACATCGGCTATGGCATATGAATAGTCATCCGCCGTATCGGGAACAAATGAGCGGTATGCCAGGGCAACGCCGTCGCCATACGGAACAGCACAGACGGCAAACACAACACCACGGCGCTCGACGACAGTTGAGTAGGACACTTTGGAACCTTGATACATCGATGTGACCGGCGAACATGCCAGCTCCTCTCGCCACAACATGAGCGGATCGCGACCATCGATGTCGTAGTGGGCGGCCATATGACCGTCGGAGTCCATGACCATCAACCCCGAAAGGTTCTCGGCATGGACAAATTGCTCGATAAGGTCGTTGTTAACCTCAACACGATCAGAGGACAGGAACGTCGCAAACGATTCGACCGCGGCGAGCAAATCGTGCGTCTCCTCGGTTTTTCTCCCCTGTTCGTAGCGGTCATATTTTTCGCAAGCGTTTTCCAAAAACACCATGGTTTCTTGGCCAAACCCAAGCGTTTTTTCGAGGCAGCGATGGGTTCCAACCGCATACAACAGGCCTAATAAGACAGCGCTGACAATAACGCCGACAGCTATGACGGTCAGAGTCTTTCGACGCAAGCGGTGCTTGTCATTTGTCATGATTCCGCTCCTTGCCCGCCCGTCGTCGCTCCTGCCTTGTAATTGTCCACAATGCGCTCTATCGTGCCGTCTCGATCCATGTCGAACAGCGCGGTATTGAGGTTTTTGACGCACTCTCCCTCATAGGCAACATCAAATGCAACGCCCAGGTCAACCGTCATAACGTTGTCGGCAAACACACGATAAACGCCGGGATACTGGGCGACGAGTCGATCAAGCGATTGAACGTCCGCCATCCAACAGTCGACATACCCTTTGGCGAGGGCGGCTTTGCAGAGCTCGGCAGAACCATACGATTTGATTTGCACGTCCGGCGAGATTTCCAGATCCCCTGCGAGCAATCGGCGTTCGCTCACCGAGCCCGCAATCACCGCGATGGTCTTGCTTCCATCGAGATGCGCCAAGGACTTGATGCCACTCGTTTTCTTGGCGACAACCGAAACCGTCACGGTTAGATACGGCTCGGTCCAGTAATACTTATCCTCGCGATAACAGGGAGAATAATCACACCACAGGCAATCGATATCACCGTTTTTGAGCAGCCGGTCGCGATCGTTCCAGTCAATATCGACAAACTGTGGCTTGAGCCCCGCGCGCCTGCAGGCCTCGCGGGCGATGTCGATATCGATACCGGCGTAATCGCCCGTGGTATCGACATACACATAGGGGTCGTTATCCGTAACGCCGATTTTGAGTACCGGGAGATCTTTGTCGCCTTCATTCGAGGAGGAAGAACTGCTTCGAACGGTATACGTCAGGGCGGCCAAACAGGCGGCAACAAGGAGCATGAGCGTAAACGAGACGATGGCGGCTCGCTTGGTGCGTCCGGGCACGCGCCTCCCTTCATCGAAACAGCAGTCGGATTTCATTGTATACCCGGGGCTGATGCGGCAATAAAAAA
>CABRLT010000059.1 GCA_902471785.1 uncultured Collinsella sp. | reverse complement strand
CTCCCGGAGGAGCCGTTACGCGCAGGCGTTCGTAAGCCGAGGCTAGGCAGCCTGAACAGCGGGCTGGTCCTCGTCGATAAAGAAGCGCTTGTACCACACCAAGAACACGAGCGGCGTATAGATCTTGCGCTGGAAATCGCCCTTGCCCGCAAAGTGCAGATCGAGCAGGTGCATGAGCTCGTCGGTATTGAAGAACTCGCTTGCCCACGGCGCGGTGAAGTACTCCTTGACATAGTCGTACCACTTTTGCTCGCGCAGCCAGTAGACAATCGGCACCGGGAAGCCCACCTTGGGACGGGTGGCCCACTCATCGGGCAGCGACTTGTTGGCAGCGTGGCGGAGTACCTGTTTGTTGCCGTTCTCGTTGATGCGGTAGCGGTCGGGAATGTGCTCGGCGAACTCCATGACTTTGCGGTCCAGGAAAGGCACGCGCAGCTCCAGCGAGTGTGCCATGCACATCTTGTCGGCCTTGAGCAGAATGTCGCCCGGGAGCCACATGTTCATGTCCAGGTACTGCTTCTTGACCAGTTCGGGCTGACCCTTCACGCGTGCGTAGATGGGTGCAGCGAGCTCGAAGGCGCCGTCGCCGGTGTTGTACTCGGGCTTGAGCACGCCGTCGACCTCGCGCTCCGGCCATACCAGAGCCTGTCCCAGGAACGACTTCTCGGGGATCTCGGCACCCTTGACCAGGAAGTTATGTCCCTTGAAGTACGGCATATGCAGCGCCAGGTTACCGAGCGCGCGACGGACGGGCAGCGGCACCATCTTTTTGTACTTGCGCACCGGGACCGTATCCTCGTAGTAGGCGTAGCCGCCAAAGAGTTCGTCGGCGCCTTCGCCCGAAAGCACGACGGTAACGTCCTTGCGGGCCATCTCGGCCAAGAACCACAGCGGCACGGAAGACAGGTTGGACTGCGGCTCGTCCATGTGATACTGGATGTCCTCGAGCGCACCGAAGAACTCGTCGGCGGTAATCATCTTGCGAACGTTTTCGACGCCGAGCTTATCGGAAAGCTCCTTGGCGTAGTTGGTCTCGTTAAAGTTCTTGTAGTCAAAGCCCACCGAGAAGGTCTTGTCGGGCATAAGGCAAGCGGCGATGTAGCTGGAGTCGACGCCACCGGAGAGGAACGACGCGACCTTGACGTCGGCGATACGATGGGCCTCGACACTCTCGTGCACGACCTCGTCCAGCTCATCGACGTACTCCTCGAACGGCTTCTCGACGGCAGAGTAATCGCAATCCCAGTAGCGCTCGATGTTCATCTTGCCGGTCGGGATATCGACGGTAAAGTAATGCGCCGGCGGCAGCTTGTAGACACCCTCGAAGAAGGTCTCCTCGGTTGCCGAATACTGCAGCGTCATGTACGGACGCAGGGCCTTTTTGTTGACCGCCTTGTGGAAGTGCGGGTAGTCCAGGAAGCTCTTGATCTCGGAACCAAAGAGCACGCCCGGAGCGCCGTCGCCCGCATCGGCCATGGGATAGTAGTAAAGCGGCTTGATGCCAAAGATGTCGCGGGCGCCAAAAAGCTTGTTCTTCTTTTTGTCCCAGATGACGAAGGCGTACATACCGCGTAAGCGATCGAGGACGGCCTCGCCCCACTCCTCGTAGCCGTGCAGGAGGCTCTCGGTGTCGGCGCCGCAGTGGAACTTGTAGCCCTTGGCCTCGAGCTCGGAACGGAGTTCTTGGAAGTTGTAGATCTCGCCGTTGAAGACAATGACGACGCTACCGTCCTCGTTGGCCATGGGTTGGGCGCCAGCCTCGGTCAGGTCGAGGATCGACAGGCGGCGGAAGCCGAGGGCAACGCGGCCGTCGATAAACTGACCGCCCATGTCGGGACCGCGATGGACGATGCGGTCCATCATCTTGGTGAGCACCTCGGATTGGTTATCCGTCCCACCGACAAAACCGACAAAACCGCACATATACTATCCCCTCTGCTGTTGCTGGGCATCAAATCGAATCAGTAGCTTTTGAGTATACCCGAGGGCGTAAAGAGGGGCGGAATGTTCAGGCAATCTCAACTGAATCAGCTCCGCTGTGACACGCGCCGGTTACCTTTAATGGATATGAGGTGAATGGGGCGATTGTTTTGCTATACTCTCTCCGCACGGGCGATTGGCGCAACGGTTAGCGCAGGTGCTTTACACGCACAAGGCTGGGGGTTCGAATCCCTCATCGCCCACCACTGATTTGATAGGCTCCCAGCAATGGGAGCCTTTCTTTTTTTGGGCCCATCGCAGAGGGATTCGAACCCGACAGGGTGCGGAGCTGAGGAAACGCGCAAGCGTTTTCCAGCGCAGCACGCGAGGGCCGTAGGCCCGAAGCGAGAGCGGGCGGCGAAGCCGCACGCGACATCCCTCATCGCCCACCACTGATTTGATAGGCCTCCAGCGATGGAGGCCTTTCCTTTTTCATGCCCATCGCAGAGGGATTCGAACCCGCCAGCACATCTATCGCAAAGGCCGTGGTCAAAAAATGGCAAAAATGAGTACTGCTACTTTGTTTGCAACATATAAAAAGATAGTATTTGCTTAAGTTACGCAACATATGTCCATTATAAGTACTAACAGTTGGATCAAAATCGTGCTTTCATCGCCATTTTGACTTGCTATCTGGCCTTATTAGTCCAAAATTGCTGCTACCAAATCGGTAACAGTACTCATATTTGATGTTTTTTGACCAGCAGGTCTCCCTGCCTTAGCAAATCTAAGGCAAAACGGGCTCCAGACCGCTGAATCATGCCGCATAGGACACGCCCACAGTCCGGAACCCGGTCCAAATTGAGTTATTGCGCCGCGTTAGCCCAAGACATCCGACAGGATCTCGATCAGACTGTCCACGTCGGCTTCCTCGCAGACGAGCGGCGGCAGGAAACGCAGCGTATGCGCACCTGTAGCGTTGATCACGGCACCGGCGGCCAGCGCGCGGGCAACAACATCATGCGCGTCGCCCGCGGCATCATCCAAATCACAGCCGAGCATCAAGCCGCGGCCACGTACCTCGGTCACGTGCGGCAGCTTGGCGAGCTTTGCCTCCATATAGGCACCCACCTTGGCAGCATGGTCGGCATAATCGCCACGCACAAGCGCGGAGAGCGTCGCGGCACACGCCGCGATGGCCAAGCAGCTACCGCCAAAGGTCGAGCCGTGGTCGCCCGGCTTAAACACGTCGGCAATCTCCTTCTTTGCCACGACGGCACCCATGGGCACGCCGTCGGCAATGCCCTTGGCAAGGCTCATGATGTCGGGCTCCACGCCATAGGTCTGGAACGCAAACGGCTTGCCGGAGCGGAAGATGCCGCACTGGACCTCGTCGGCGATAAGCACGGCGCCCACTTCGTGTGCCAGGTCGCGCGCTGCCGCCATAAACTCCTCGGTCATGGGGTGCACGCCACTCTCACCCTGGATCGGCTCGAGCATCACGGCACAAATCTCGCTCCCCAGCCGCTTAAAGATCGCACGCAGCTCGTCCACATCGTTGGGCGTGCAGGCCACAAAGCCACCCGGCAGCGGGCGGAAGCTGTCCTGCAGCCAATCCTGCATGGTGGCGGCAATGGTCTCGAGCGTACGGCCGTGGAAGCCGCCGCGCATGCACACGATGGTGTTGCCGCCATTACCGGCACGCTTGGCGTACAGGCGCGCGAGCTTCATCGAGCCCTCGTTGGCCTCGGCGCCAGAGTTGGCAAAGAAGGTCTCCCAAACCTGCTCATCCGCAGCCGGGGCACCAAGAGCAGCTGCCGTGGTCTCATCGCCGGCGGCAATGGCATCGGCAAGCACGCGCGCACCATCTACGTCGTCGTTAGCAAGCTTGGACAGCAGCGCCGCGACCTGTCCGCGCTGCTCGATGTAGAAGTAATTGGAGACATGCATGAGCTTTTTGGTCTGTGCCTCGAGCGCCGAGAGCACAGCCGGGTCGCCATGACCTAGGCTGCACACGCCGATGCCGGCAAGAAAGTCGAGGTACTCACGGCCATCGTCGCCGGTGAGCTTCATGCCGTGACCCTCGACAAACTCGACCGGAGAGCGGCCAAAGGTATGCATAACGTAATGGGATTCAAGCGATTGCTGAGCTGCAAGTGACATGGGATGCCTTTCGTTGGGCGCCAGACGGCGCGGGGCTATGGGTGCAGGAATGGGGCGGCTGCGGGTCAGCTAGACCGTCTGAAGCTTCTCGACCTCGTCAAGGTTCTCGGTCAGACGCGCAGCAAACGTCGAAAGCGGATGCGGATGCGTATCGAACTCGTAAGCCGTCTCGGTGGAATGAATCACGGTGCCGACGCCGGCATCGGTCAGCAGCTCCAGGAGCAGCGAATGCGGCGTCGTGCCATTGATGATGTGGGCTCGGAACACGCCAGCGGTAAGCGCGTCGACAGCCGCACGTAGCTTGGGAATCATGCCCTTATCGACCTCGCCGCCGTAGAGCATTTCGTTAACCTCGTCGAGCGTTAGGTTGGAGATAAGCGAGTCCTTGTCGCTAAAGTCCTTGTACAGGCCATCGACATCGGTCAAAAAGATCGCCTTATGCGCATGGAGCGCCGCGGCAACGGCACCGGCGGCGGTGTCGGCGTTGATGTTGAAGAAACCGCCGTCCTCCCCCGCCGCGACGGTAGCGATGACGGGGATGTACTCGCTATCGAGTAAGCGCTCGATATAGTCGGTGTTGACGTGCGTCACTTTGCCCACGCGACCGAGCTCGGGGTCGAGCGGCTCGGCGATGAGCGTGCCGGCATCGCTGCCCGACACGCCCACGGCCAGGTTGCCGTGGTGGTTGATGGCAGCAACCAGCTCCTGGTTAACCTTGCCGCCCAGCACCTCGCGCACGATATCCATAGTCGCCGGCGTGGTCACGCGCTGGCCGTTCTTAAACTCGACGGGAATATCGTAATGGCTCAGCGCCTCGTTGATAGCCTTGCCGCCGCCGTGCACGATGACGGGGCGCATACCGATGATCTTGAGCAAAACGATGTCGCTCATCACGTCGCGGCGCAGCTGCTCATCAACCATGGCGGCTCCGCCATATTTGATAACAACCGTCTTGCCGGTCAGGTTCTTAATCCACGGCAGCGCTTCGAACAGCAGCTGCGCGGTTGCTTCGTTGGATTCGCTCGAACGATAATCGCGTGCGAATTTCATAATCTGCCTCGTCTTTCGTATCGTTATCGCGCCGTGCTCCGCTGTCCGCAATCGCGGCAAGATGCGCAGCGTGCCTGGAATCTAGGAACGGTAGTCACCGTTAATGGAGATGTACTCGTGCGTGAGGTCGCAGGTCCACACGGTCGTTGCCGCGTCGCCTGCGCCCAGGTCGGCCGAGATCACGATCTCGGGCGCCTCGAAACGTCGTAGAGCCTCGCCCTCGTCAAAGGGAACAGTCAGACCATCGCGACAGACAGGCATGCCCATCATGTCGATGGAAACGTCTTCCTGATTAAACTTCACGCCGCACTTGCCGAGTGCCATGGCGACGCGGCCCCAGTTGCAGTCGTGGCCGGCGATGCAGGTCTTAACGAGCGGCGAGTTGGCAACGGCGCGAGCGGCGATATCGGCCTCCTCGTCGTTCACGGCGCCGGTAACGTTGACCGTAACAAGCTTGGATGCGCCCTCGCCATCGGCGGCGATATTGCGCGCCAGGCTCTCGCACACCTCGTGCACGGCAAATGCCAACTCGTCGAAGGCATCGGAGCCCTCGACGATAGGCTCGGCATCTGCGGCAGCGGCGCCGGAGGCAAGCATGATGCAGGTGTCGTTGGTCGAGGTGTCGGAATCGACCGTTACCTTGTTAAAGGTCTGCTTGACGGTCGAGAGCAGCAGGGTATGAAGTGCCGCAGGCTCGACGGGGGCATCGGTGGTGATAACTGCGATCATGGTGGCCATGTTGGGCATAATCATGCCCGAGCCCTTGCACATTCCGCCTACCGTATAGACATTGCCCGCATGACCCGCAGCCTCACTGACGTAGGACACGGCGTACTCCTTGGAGTGCGTGTCGGTCGTCATGATGGCGCGAGCGGCATCGGCGCCACCGTGGGCAGAGAGCGCCTCGTAGGCAGCAGGAATGGCAGTCTCAAACGTGTCGATCGGCAGAATCTGGCCAATCACACCCGTGGAGGCAACCAGAATCTGCTGGGGCTCGCAGCCGATGACCTGCGATGCGATGCTGCACGTCTCGCGCGCGCATGCAAGGCCGGTCTCACCCGTGGCGGCGTTGGCATTGCCAGAGTTGACCGAAACGCCGGCGATGATACCGTAGCCCTTGTCGGCACCGCCCAGGTTGGCGCGGCTCACCTGCACGGGCGCCGCGCAAAAGCGATTGGCGGTAAACACTCCAGCGCCGGGACAGGGTTTATCGGGCACGACGAGCGCGTAATCCAGACGCTCGGGGTTCTTGCGGAACCCAGCGTGGATGCCTGCAGCCTTAAAACCAGCCGCAGCCGTAACGCCACCCTCGACGGCGCGAATCTTGATATCAAACAGCTCGGTATTCATCGTCTTTATGACTCCTTATGTCAAACAAAAAACGAACATCGGTTGGTGCGCCATGCCAGTCGTGATCATGAGACCAGCTTAAGAGTGGCGCCCCACTCGATGCCCGACTACCAAATCGTTAACAATCGAATGTGCTACACCGGGCACGCCACTGTGGGCAAGCCTCGTCGCTCGTCAAAGCCAAAGACGATATTGGCGCACTGGACTGCTTGGCCCGCAGCGCCCTTGCACAGATTGTCGATGGCGCCCGTCGCCACCAGCACGCCCGCACGCTTGTTGAGCGCGAGGCCAATCTGGGCGGCGTTGGTGCCGACGACCGAAGCCGTCTTGGGCTGCTGACCGGCATCGAGCACGCGCACGAAGGTGCGACCAGCGTAGAACTGCTTGTAATAGTCGACAACGTCCTCAAGGGTCAAGGTATCGATAGCCTGCGGCGT
>CABRLT010000058.1 GCA_902471785.1 uncultured Collinsella sp. | reverse complement strand
TGAAGCTTCCCGATGCTGTCGAGGAAGAGATCAGCGCCTGGGTCATGTCCGAGGAAGCCATGGCTGCCGACACGCTGCCGACCGGCGCCGACGTGGGCCACATCATCAAGATGAAGGACGCTCGCAAGGCATACGTCGACCACGCCATCGATACGCTTGATGGCCTGAGGCTCGACGGCCTGGTCGTTGCCGTCGACTGCGGCCACGGTGCTTCTTGCCAGACCACGCCCGCCGCGCTGCAGCGCCTGGGCGCCACGGTCCATGCCATCAACACCGATTACTGCGGCACTGACATTAACGTTGAGTGCGGCTCTACGCACCTTGAGCCCCTGCGCGAGCTCGTGCTGCGCACCCATGCTGATATCGGTCTGGCCCACGACGGCGACGCCGACCGCGTACTGTTCGTGGACAGCGAGGGCAATGAAATCGACGGTGACTACATCCTGGCTATCTGCGGTTCTGACCTCGCCGCTCGCGGCAAGCTCGCCAACTCCGAGATCGTCTCGACCGTCATGTGCAACCTTGGCTTCTCCATCGCTATGAAGGAGCAGGGTTTCGAGATGGTTCAGACCGCCGTGGGCGACCGCTACGTTCTGGAGCGCATGCTCGCGGACGGCGCCGTCATCGGCGGCGAACAGTCCGGCCACATCATCTTCCTGGAGCACAACACCACCGGTGATGGCCTGGTGACGGCTCTGCAGCTGCTGGCCGTGCTCAAGCGCACCGGTCGTACCCTCACCGATCTTGCCGGCATCATGAAGAAGTACCCGCAGGTACTCGTCAACGTGCATTCCGACAACAAGGCTGGTCTGGACGATTGCCAGCCCATTTGGGATGCCGTCGCTGCTGCCGAGAAGGAGCTTGACGGCCGCGGCCGCATTCTGGTGCGCCCGAGCGGTACCGAGCCGCTGGTCCGCGTGATGGCCGAGGCCGAGACGCACGAGCTGACCCAGCGCGTTGTCGACGACATCGTCGAGGTTGTCAAGCGCGAACTTCCCTAATGGTCAAAAACCGTTGCCAAGTGGTAAACTGTTAAGGTTATTTTGATTGATTGGTATGTCCGAGGGGGAGCATGTTCACTAAAGTCCTAAGGTCTTTTGGTATGCGTGGTCGAGTCCTTACGCTGGATGCTCCCATCTCGGGCGATGTCATTCCGCTTTCCGAGGTAAACGACCAGACGTTTGCCACCGGCCTTTTGGGCCAGGGCGTGGCGATTCGGCCCACCGGAACGCGTGTGATTGCACCGGCTGATGCCAAGGTCGAGGCCATTTTTCCCACGGGACACGCTGTTGCGCTTAACACGGTCGATGGCTTGGACGTGCTCATCCACGTTGGTTTGGACACTGTTCAGCTCGAGGGCAAGCACTTTACCGTACATGCGCAAGTGGGTGACATCGTCCATAAGGGCGATGTACTCATTGAGTTCGATCGCGAGGCAATTGCTGCCGAGGGCTACGATGTGACGGTTCCCATCTTGGTGTGCAACTCCGTTGAGTTCTCGAGCATCAAGGGCTCCGTTGGCGTGCATGTCGAAGAGATGGACCAGCTCATCGTTGCTCGCGAGCGCTAGCAAGTGCACGTGGCCATTAGTCTACAATTCAAACACGTTTACGGAGGGCGCCCTTGAAAGAGGACGCCCTCAGTGGCAAGATGGGATTTGTCCGAAGCTAAAAGGCTTTGGGTCACCGTGGACGGGCAGGGGCCTCGACGCGGCTAGACACGAGACACATACATTACGCGACCTCGCCCTGGTGGCCGCACACGTTGGTTGCGGCCGACGCGGGCCGCGGGCAAGTGCTTGTAAGGGAGCCTTGCCTCTCTTGTACGAGAAAGGACGCGTAATGAAGATCATTAAAGCTAAAGACTACGAGGATATGAGCCGCAAGGCCGCTAATATCATCTCGGCCCAGGTTATCCTCAAGCCCGACTGTGTGCTGGGCCTTGCCACCGGCTCCACCCCGATCGGTGCCTACAAGCAGCTCGCTGCTTGGTACAAGAAGGGCGACGTCGACTTTGCCGAGGTCAGCACCTATAACCTGGACGAGTATCGCGGCCTTTCGCACGACGATCCCCAGAGCTATCACTACTTCATGCGTGAGAACTTCTTCGATCACATCAACATCGACCTGAACAACACGCATGTGCCCGACGGTTCCAACCCCGACGCCGCCGCTGCCTGCTCTGAGTACGACAAGATCGTCGCCGCCGCCGGTTACCCGGATCTGCAGCTGCTCGGCATTGGCAACAACGGCCACATCGGCTTCAACGAGCCCGATGACCACTTCTCCAAGGGCACGCACTGCGTCGACCTCACCGAGAGCACCATTCAGGCCAACAGCCGCCTGTTCGACAGCATCGACGATGTTCCCCGTCAGGCCTACACCATGGGTACCCAGACCATCATGTATGCCCGCATGATCCTGGTCGTCGCCAATGGCGAGGCCAAGGCTCAGGCCGTGCATGACATGTGCTATGGTCCGGTTACGCCCGAGTGCCCGGCTTCGATCCTGCAGCTGCACACTAACTGCGTTGTCGTTGCCGACGAGGCCGCCCTTTCGCTCTGCGAGTAGCGCGAATCCTGCAGCTCGACATAGCCTTGCCTAAGGCCTCCGCTTTGCGGGGGCCTTTTTGCTATCCCTTTTTGCCCACTTGACCAAAAACTTGCCGCAAGCTTGACGAATGCCGGATGTCCAACAGCTTGATTCATTCTATACCAGATTCTATGCAAAAATGCCACTAGAAGGTCGTAGACGGTAGCGGGTGCTAGGCGAGTTGAATGACATGGCTGAACCTTGTTCATCTGCGTTACACTGCCGCTTAGATGGGACAAGCTGACAAGCTCATTTACCTGCTTAAAGACCGATTAGTCGGGGGATTAATAACAATCGGTCCTCGCTGTACAAAAACTTGCCGCTTGCGTACCAAAAGACAACCTAAAACACAAGGTCGCTCTATTCATAGCGCGGCTTGTATGGTCTTGCGGCTACAGTGTCCATACGGTCGAGTTGAGGAGCGGGCATGGTAAACGATTTGGGCGGTATAGACGAGCTCGAGCTGATGCCGTTGGGCGGAGGCTATATGGTGCGACGCGAACGCTTGATGAATGAGCTTATCGCCAAGGGCCGAAAGGCCGGCATCGTGGTTCTTTATGCGCCCGACGGGTTTGGGAAGACCTCGGTGCTGCTGCAGTACACCCATGAGGTTAAATGCGACCCGACGCGAGGCCCCGTGCGGATTATCGAGGCCGATCGCGCCACTGGGCGCGAGGTGTTTATGCAGCTCGAGGTGGTTACCGAAGAACTCAAAGACAAACCGCACTCCCTTATCGCGATTGATAATGTGCCAAACCTCGATCAGCACGATACCGAAGACCTCATCGACAGGATTCGCGGCCTGCGCGCTATGGGGGTAGGGGTCTTTATCTCCTGCCGTCCTTCAAATCGTCAGCTGATTCATGGGCTGGGCGATTCGGTTAAGATCAATGCGCAGATGCTCAAGGTGCATGCCTATGAGTATTCGGCGTGGGCATCGGCGTTTTCGATCAGCACATCGCTCGACTTTTATCAACTCACGCAAGGCGTGCCCGAGCTCGTTTCGGCATTGCAGACGGGTCTGTATGGCCAAGGCGACGTAGCCGGTCTGCTCGAAAACGAGATTGTCAACGTATATGGCGCGGCACTTGCCGATCTGGCTTCGCTCGACAATAATGCGCTGTTTTGCGTGGCATGTCTCATGGTTTTGATGGGCGAGGGCAATACCGCAGAACTCGAGGCCTGTGGGGTGAGGCTGTCGATGGTCGACCAGTCCTATTTTGTGCGCGACTACCCGATCTTTGGCTTGGATCCCGCCGAGCGGAGTTTTACGTGTCTGGGCACGGAGGATAACGGACGCTTGCGCTTGCGTAAGTTGGTGGCCGAGGTTCGCCCCGAACTTGTTCCGAGGGCGGCCCGGATTTTGCTTAAGGCGGGCCGATGCGATGCGGCGATGGGCCTGGCGGACGCCTTTTTGGACCGTGAAGCGGTCCTTGAACTTGCTGGGCAGTATGGGGTCGATCTGGCTCTGACGGGGCACGGGGCCGATATCTGCCGAGCGGCGCTGGGCACGATCGATGCCGACGATCCGGCTCCAGAGCCAACGCCTGCCGAAGCGCTTGGCGTATATCTGGCAGCGGTCAGCGTATCCAATACAAAGCTCGCTCGCTATATGGCATCGGTCGTCGAACGCGGGGGCGAACGGGCGGCCTGCGAAATAGACCCTGTTTCATGGAGGGTGGCCCAGACGCTGACGGCTGTTTGCTATGGGGACAACGGGCTTGGGCTTCCTACGAACCTGGCCGTGCCAGAAATAGAGACGTCCCATACCGCACTCGATATGTTGTCTGCGCATATCGAGGTCAAACGCTGTCTGACCGAGCGGGGAAATGACGGCGGCGTTCTACAACAGCTCAAAACGAGCAAGGCCTACGACTGCGAGCTCGACATCGCGGGGATTGTTATACGGGCCGATAGCATGCTGGTGGAGCTCTTTGACGGGTCGTTTGCGGGAACCGACGAGCGCGACGACGAGATGACGATGGTGCGGGAGGCGCTCGACGTACGTGGGCTTAAGGCGATGGCTATCTGGGTGCGCATGGTGTTGGCGGCACGGCGGCTCCTTTCCGGCTTGCCGGTAACCGACGACGCGGCGTTCAACGAGCTCGATCGTTTTGCCGTGCGCATGCGCGACAACCAGATTCAGCTGTTTGGGCTGTTGCTAGAAGGCTGGCAGTCGCTGGCAGAGGGACGGCCGGTTAATGCAAAGTTCCGTGCGGTCCAAGTGCTCAAACTTGCCGAGGAGTCGATTGCGTACATGCGCGATAACGCATTGCTGCTGGAGCGCGCGGCATATCTGCGTAACACCTCGATGGTTTCGGTGCGCGAGGAAGCGGAGTTGCTCGATATAAGCCAGACGCAGGTTGGTGGAGCGGAGGCCTGGATGGTGGCGCTGCATTTGGCCTGTGCGGGCCGAGACAGCGATCTTGCGGCCTGGATGTCCATGAATCGTGCGGGGATTCTAGAGCCATCGTATCGGCTCTTTGCGCGCCTTGCCATGCATTGTCTGGGCGAGCCGGCGGCCAGGATACGCAAGAAGCTTCCCGTGCGCGAGCTGTCGCGGTACTCGCTGCGCGACGATTTGGAAGGGGAGGGCGAGCGCCTATTCCAGGCCGGCGAGGTTGAAGCCGTTGATACCATCGACCATATCGAGATTCGCATGTTTGGTGCGTTTCGCGCCGAGCGCGACGGGTTTCCCATCACGGACAAAATGTGGCGCCGCAAGAAGGCGGCGACGCTTGCCGAGCGGCTTGCGCTGGGCATGGATGCGCTCGTCGATCGTGAGACGCTGGCCATGGAGCTGTGGCCCCATGCCGAGTTCAATAGCGCCCGCAACAACCTGTACTCGACGATATCGCGCTTGCGGTCGGCTTTGGGACCGACGCCGGATGGCAAGTCGTGCGTGCTCATCCAAAATGAATGCATTGGGCTCAACGGCGACTACGTCAAGACCGATGTACGGCTGTTTGACCAGATAAGCCGCGAGGTTTTGGGAAATCGCACGGGTGCGCGCGGGCCCCATTTAGTTGAGCTGTGCCTTAAGATTGAGCAGCTTTATGCCGGACCGCTGTATGTTCCCAATGGCTGTAATCCCACCTACTTTTTGCGCATGCGGCGCATTATGCAGTCAAAGTACATCGATTGCATGATTAAGGGAGCAAATGCCGCTCTAGAAGAAAACGATCTGCAGTCGGCGATTTGGCTGGCGGAGTCGGGGCTTCGACAGGAAACGGCGCGTGAGGATATGGTGCGCTGCGCCATGCGCGTCTACAGTGCGGCGGGGCGGCGGCGCGATATCGTCGAGCTGTACAGCGGGCATATGCACCACCTGAGGGAGCAGGTCAATGGCGTGCCCGAGCCCGAGACGCGGCGTCTATACGAGCGCTTGGTGGAGGGGCGGCTCAATCGCGTGCTGGTCGAGCGATAAAAAACGGGCGCCCGAAGTACTTGGGCACCCGTAAGCTTGCTATGTGTTGGATCGCCTGATCATTGGCTCTTAGACGAGCTTGATCTTCTCGATGTCCTTGCGCGAGGACTCGCGATACAGCGAGAACTTGCGGCCGATGACCTGGACGACCTCGGCGTGGCAACGCTCGGCGAGCTCCTCGGCGGCCTCGCGGGCGGAAAGGCTGGAGCCGTCCAGCACAGAGCACTTAACGAGCTCGTGCTTCTCCAGGTAGGCGACCGTCTGCTCGACGGTGCCCTCGTTGACATCGGACTTGCCGATGATGATGGCGGGGTTGAGGTGATGGGCCATGCTGCGAAGCTGCTTGACCTGGGCTCCTGTCAGTGCCATGGGTTCTCGCTTTCTATGTATGGGGCGCCCCGCGACGGGGCCTTAATCTACGTGAGCTGTCCCACGATAGCGCAGGAACGGCGCGGTGTGGAGCGCGTTTGCCCAGTTCAAAAAGAATGCGGATGCCGAGTGAGTGGGCAGTGCGGGCTGCGAACAGGCTATGAGCTGGGCGCAGAGACCGGCTCCCATGCAATAAACGCCCAACGGACCTTGCGGACGTGGTCGAGCATGTAGCGTCCCTGCGGTACGCCCTTGGAGCCCGGCTCGCCGGCACGGGGATTCTCAATCATGTGTTGAGCGATGTAGTCGCGCAGGCGGTCGATCTTATCCTCGTTGCCATGCTCGAGCATACGGGAAAAATCTGCTACGCCCGCCTCAAGGCTATCGAAGGTGTCGCGACGGGGCGATTCAAAGTACGTAACCTGCGGCAACGCACCCATCTGAATGAGGATGTTGAAGGCGTACACAAAGCCATTACTGCAGGTAACCGAGGCACCGATAGCGTTCATCAAGTGCAGATCATAGCGCGGGCTGGAGTTGGCGACCATCGTGAC
>CABRLT010000057.1 GCA_902471785.1 uncultured Collinsella sp. | reverse complement strand
AGACGCGCCACCGGCACCGTCAGCCCCGGCCCCCGCAGCCACAAACCCGTCCTCGCCCAGCTCAACGCCACCGTCCCAGGTAGCGGCGCCGCCCACGGTGAGCGGGTCACCGCCGGCACGCATCACGGCCTCCTTCTGGTCCAGGATGCCGCACGCCTCCACAATGGCATCGATCACCGTCTCGGGACGAATGGCGCACCCGGGCGCGTACACGTCCACGGGAATCGCGCGGTCCACGCCGCCGATCACGTTGTAGGCATCGCGGAACACGCCGCCCGAGCACGCGCAGATACCGCATGCCACCACGCACTTGGGCTCGAGCATCTGGTTGTAGATCTGGCGCACGACGGGCAGGTTCTGGGCATTGACCGACCCCGTCACCAAAAAGATGTCCGCATGCTTGGGGTTGCCGGTGTTGACCACGCCAAAGCGCTCCGCATCAAACAGTGGCGTGAGCGAGGCCAGCACCTCGATATCGCATCCGTTGCAGCTCGAGCCGTCGTAATGAATAACCCACGGCGAGCGCGACATTTTATGATCCATAGATGCCGCCTCCTAAATAAACACGTCGACGAGGATGGGCATAAGGTTGAGCAGGCCAAACACCAGCGCTACGCCCCAGCCGAGCTTAAAGCAGCTGCGCCAGGTGCTGCGAGCAAAGGTGTTATCGATCAGCACCTCGACAAAATACGTCGCAACCATCACGACCAGGGCGACCACCCAGCTCACCGGATTGTCCCAAACAAAGAACATTCCCACCCACATCAAAAACAGCGCGGTCTCGCACCAGTGCATAAGGGTCATCTTGGCCAGCGTGCCGCCGCTCATCTCGGTGGCGACGCCCTGGACGATCTCCTGATGCGCGTGATGCGAGTACGAAAGATCGAACGGCGACTTGCGCAGCTTGATGGTAAGTACCGCGAGCAGCGCGAGGAAAATGGGCGCGCTGTACACGATGATGGGGGCCGACTGCCCCGTCACGGCAACGGAATCGAAGCTATCGGTAGCAAGGTACAGGCCCACACTCATCAGCAAAACGGCGGGCTCGTAACTCATGACCTGCAGCAACTCACGATCGGCGCCGACCTGGGCAAACGGGCTTTGCGTCGAGGCGGACGCCAACACCACAAAGATCGCGGCGAGCGTCACCATAAAGGCGCACAGCAGCGTGTTGGAGCCCGACACAAAGATGCCGCCGCCCACCACGGTAAAGATGAGCGCGCACGCCATGTAGGTATCGTCCATGGTGTTTACGCTGGCGGGGGCTTTGCGCAGCAGCTTGGCCACATCGTAGAACGGTTGCAGCAGACGCGGCCCCACGCGGCCCTGCATGCGGGCGGACAGCTTGCGGTCAACGCCGTCGATCAGGCCGCCCACAAGCGGTGCCAGCAAGGCAAACGCCACGGTACCAATAAAGATGCCCACGACGCCCGAACCTTCAAAATACTTACCGCGCAGCACCGAGGGCGAGCTCATGGCAAGCCGCTCGGGCCCAATCCACGCGCAGCACAGCAGCGCAAACAAGATAATGCTGCAGCACACGACACTGCCCGCGGGGCCAATACGCTTCTCGCCAAGGGCGTCCTCCGAGTACCAATTGCGCTTTTCGGCCTTCACCTCGCGTCCCATCGAGCCGCGGAAATGGCGGTAATTGTCGGTTCCCACACCCGAAAGATATACGTTTACATGCGGTTTGTTGCTCACGCGGAACGACGTCAGCAGCACCACGGCGATAAACGCCACGATAACCACCATCAGATACATGGCGTCCTTGCCGATAACGTACGGCACGCGGCCAAACACCATGGCCAAGTAAGGCGACACCAGACCGCTCGAGATAACCGGAAACGCCACGCAGCACAAAATCAGCAGTGCGGCGATGGTGTTGAGCGCCATCCATTCGGTCTTATGGACATTGACCTCAACGTTTTGAGCCGTGGGATCGACGCCCGAAAGCTTGGCAAGCCACTTGCCCCAGAAGTAAAACGTCGCGGCCGAGCCAAAGGCAAGCACCATGATCATGAGCACGTTGCCGGTCTGCGCAAACGCCACCAGGGCGCCCCACTTGGACACGAGCATGCCAAACGGCGCCACAAACATGCCCATGATGCCCAGCATCATCAGACGCGTCAGGTGCGGCATGCGGCTGAACATACCGTCCATGTCCTCGATATTGCGGCTGCCGATATGATGCTCGGCCGTGCCCACGCACAGGAACAGCAGCGACTTTGCCACCGTGTGGAACAGGATCAGGAAGATGGCCGCCCATACGGCCTCGGGCGCGCCGACACCCAAGCAGGCGCTGATAAGGCCCAAGTTGGAAATGGTGGAGTACGCGAGCACGCGTTTGGCGTTGCTCTGTGAGATGGCCATGAGGGCAGCGAGCAAAAACGTGATGGCACCCACACTCGTGACCATAAAGCCGGTCACGGGATAGATGGCATAGAGCGGGCTCAGCTTGACCATCAGGAACACGCCGGCTTTGACCATGGTTGACGAGTGCAGCAGGGCGCTCGTGGGCGTGGGGGCAACCATGGCGCCGAGCAGCCAAGTATGGAACGGCATCTGTGCGGCCTTGGTAAGGGCGGCGAGCGACAACAGGATGACCGGCATCACCAGCAGCGCGGACTGCGCGGTGCCGGCGCCGGAAAGCTCGATCATGCCCGAGATGGTTAGCGGCATGCCGTTAACGTGCAGATACATGAGTCCGGCCAAAAACGCGATACCGCCCAGCATGTTGAGGATGATCTGGGTGAAGGCGTTCTTGATGGCCTCGGGCGTGCGAGTGTAGCCAATCATAAGGAACGAGCACACGGTGGTGATTTCCCAGCCGCAGAACAGCCACTCAAGGTTGTCGCTCGTCACGATGACGAACATGGCCGAGAGGAACAGGAACATGAGCGCCAGGAACTGCGGGCGACGGTCGGGCGCGGTCTGCCCGCGCAGCGCGGCCTCGTGCTCGTCATGGGCCTGGAAGTCCTTCATGTAGCCCAGGGCATACACGCAGATAAGGCTGCCGACAATGCCAACGGCGAGCACCATGATCACACTCATGTAGTCCAGGTAGAGCGGGGTTGCGGTGACGGCTTCGGTCGCGGGCAGCGTCATGGCTGCAAAGGCGAGCGAGCCCACCAGTTGGACTATGCCGAGCACCGTGGTGAGCGCGTTCCTATATTTGTACGCGTTGTATAGGATGACGGCGCACAGGATGACGTCGATGACGGAGCTGATGATCGAGAGCACATGCGAGGTACCGGGGGCAACCTCAAAGCTCTGCGGACCCGTGCCAAAAAACATGACGGCGACTACAACTGTCACCGCCATAATAATGCCGGAGCCTACAAGCCCCACCGCATCGCGGGCGCGGTCACCGCGCGCGAGCAGCATGCCCAGCGCCGGTACCAGCGGAAACAGGGTAAGGAAATACAGTAGCGTCATACCATCACTCCCCCATGCAAAAACGCTGCAATTGTTTAACGTTATAGCTCAATTGAGGAGCAGCGGCGGCAGGTTTTCGGTCAACTGGGGAGTTTTAGGCGTACGGGGTAAGGGCACGTCCGCATTGGAGCAAAGGGGCGACGCTCCCCCTATCGCAGCGGTGGGCGCACGGGCCACTGCGCGCGGTTTATTGGCCATTTTGGAGGATGTCCCGATAGGCTCGCGGCGGTCCAAAAAGTTGGCGCGGCAAGAAAAATGCGCCCCTGTGGGCGCACCATCCCGTTTGCTATTCCGCCTTTTTAACGCGCGGCTTGCGACCGCGCGGCTTATCGACCAGTGCGGCCTCACCGCTCTCGCGGTACTGACGGCACCAAGCCTTGACCGAAGACTCGCTGGGAATCTTGTGCTTGATCATGGCCTCGCGAACCGTCAAGCCGTTTTCCAGACGGTCCTTAACCACAGCGAGCTTTACGTCGTACGAATAGGTGTGATGATGCGAACCGGCATTGAGAACGGCGTCGGCACCGCCCACGGCATACGCGCGGGCCCACTGACGAGCCGTGGCCTGGGGAATGCCAAGCTCCGCGGCGAGAGCGCGATGACCGACCCCCTCTTGGAGGATCTCGACGGCGCGCTGCCTAACCTCGGGCGCATGCGTGCGAGTCCTAGTTGCTTCCGACATACCTGCCACTTCTTAGCCTTAGCCGTTAATCTGCTTTCTTACGTGCAAGTTAGATAGTAGCATTTTACTGTTTGCTCAAAGCAGTTAATTAAAATAGACGCGGCGTTATCTGGGCATTTGGCACCAAATTACGACATTTCTTTATCGATTATTTACGCTGGTAGCTGACTCGCAGCTAATCGTCATTCGCTTGTCAACAAAATTGGCATCTCTTTATGTCCTTTGGTATAGAGGATATAGTTATTAACCCCTCCCCCAATAATTTTGAGTGATCTGCGAGGCAGTAGACGTCCTCACTCCTCATGATTACCTCGCATTGCCATCCACCGGAGCAAAACAAAAAGGGCGGGACCTGCTGCCCTTGCAGGCCCCGCACCGGTTGACACCCGACGGGACACAGCCGGGCGAGACGGATCCGTGCTACCGCCCCGCCTGGCCGCGATGTTCAACTACAGCTCGTTGGCCGCGTGATACGCCGTGCGAATGGCGCTCGCAATGTCGGCGGTGCGCTCACCCAAGCAGTCGCCCACGCAGGTCACGGGCACCGTCACGCCATCCAGGTCAAACGCGTTGGCCTTGGAGCCCACGGCCATCACCACGTAATCGCAGGCGATCTTCACCGGCTCCTCGGCACCGTCCTCGGTGGTGCGAACAGCCTCCACGCCCTCGTCGGTAATGGCGGTCAGGCGGGTCTTAACATGCTGCTCCACGTTGTGCTCGGCAAAGTCGCTCATAATCAGCGGCAGAATGGTCTCGGACTCGCCCGCGGCAATCTTGTCGAGCATCTCCACGATCGCCACCTCGCAGCCGTGCTGCAGCAGGTACTCGGCAGTCTCGGTGCCCACCAGGCCGCCGCCAATGACGGCGACGCGGCCGCTGAGCTCCACCTTGCCGGCCAGCACGTCCCAGCTCGAGACGACCTTGTCCGAATCGGCGCCCGGAACGGGAATGACCACGTCGTGTGCGCCCACAGCCACAATCGCAGCGTCGGCGGCGTTGAGGTCCTCAGCGGTAGCGGCATGGTTGAGCTCGACCTTCACGCCCAGGCCGGGCAGAATCTTCTCGTAGTACTCGACCGAGCGCATGATCTCGTCCTTGCGCGGAGGCGCAGCCGCCAGCACAATCTGGCCGCCCAAGTGATCGCTCGCCTCGTAGATGGTCACGTCGTAGCCGCGCTTGGCCGCCACGCGTGCGGCCTCCAGGCCGGCAATACCGCCGCCCACCACGGCGATCTTCTTGTCGCCCTCGCCCGGCTTGATGGCGATGGTCGCCTCGTCGCCGTTCTCGGCATTGAGCACGCACGAGATGTACTTGCGGTTTTGAATCGCGTCGACGCAGCCCTTGTTGCAGTTGAGGCACTCGCGGATGGGCTCGCCCGTAGCGGCCTTCAGCGCAATGTCGGGGTCGCACATGAGCGAGCGGCCATAGGCGATGATGTCGGCGGCGCCGTCTTCCAGAATCTTCTCGCCGGCCTCGACCGAGACAACGCGGCCGACGGTTGCCACCGGCACGGAGACCAGGGCCTTGACGCGCTCGGCCACGGGCAGCGTCCAGTTGTAGGGCATGGCGCCCATGGGCGGAATGGTGTCGCCCATGTTGCCGGTGTGGTTGGCCTGTGCGACCTGGATCATATCGATACCCGCGCCCTCGAGCAGCTTGGCAAACTCGCAGGCCTCGTCGGGCTGCAGGCCGCCCTTGCCGCGCGGCGTGCCGTCGGGGTTCTCCATGATCACGGGGAGCTTGTACTCCACCATCAGCTGCGGCGCGGCCTCCTTAATGGCAGCGACGACCTCCAGCGCGTAGCGAACGCGGTTCTCGAACGAACCACCGTACTCGTCGGTGCGTTGGTTGAGGATGGCCGAGCACAGCGAACCCACCAAGCGGTCGCCGTGGACCTCGATGGCGTCGATGCCGGCCTGCTGCGCGCGAGCGGCCGAGGCGGCGATGGCCTCCTTGATCTGGGTGAGCTGCTCTACGCTCGCCTCGTTCACAAAGTGCTGCATGTCGTGATGCAGCTTGGCGTAGGCCTGGTTGCGGATCTCGTTGGACTCGGCCATCTTGGCGGCAAAGGTCTCCTCGTCGCCGGCGGCCTTGGCCTCCTGCGCGGCCTTAGCGGCGGCCATGGATCCCATGACCATGCGGCCGACACCGGGCACATCGTACTCGGGGTGGAACAGCTGCAGCGCGATCTTGGCGCCGTGCTTGTGGACGGCATCGGCCAGCGCCTTAAACGTGGGGATCTGGGCGTCGGTTGCCAGCTTGGGCGTGGGGCTCGCGGTCATGACGGGAGCGACGTCGCCGATGACGATGTAGCTCACGCCGCCACGGGCCAGGCGCTCGTAAAAAGCCAGGCTGCGCTCGCCAATGGAACCGTCACGCTCCTCGTAGCCGGTGGTCAACGGCGGGAACATAATGCGGTTTTTGAGCTCAAGGGGGCCAACCGTAATGGGCTGAAGCAGCTTGGATGCAGGTGCGGTCATGGACATTCCTCTCTTGTAGGCGCGGCGGCGATGATGCCGCGTAGTTGTCTAGAGGATATGGCATGGGAATACAACAGCGCAACGGAAATCGGCGGATAACAGGTAGCGGCAGGTGGATGGGGCGGGGCGGCCCGTCGGTTTATCTCAATCTGTAACAGTTACGCGGCAAAACCGGGTCTTACTGTTACAGATCGAGACATTCCTCTCGGCCCATCCTCAACAATCTAGATCTGTAACAGCTAGGCCCACTTTTGACCCCTACCTGTTACAGATCGAGACAAACCAAACCCGCCTGCTAGAAAATCTAAGGCTCTGTTAGACCAAGGTTGACATAAAAACGATGTCACCGCGAGGCGGTACCCT
>CABRLT010000056.1 GCA_902471785.1 uncultured Collinsella sp. | reverse complement strand
ATTGAGAACGCCTATGACCAGACCTACAAGATCGCCGCGCTGGACGCCCAGGAGTCGGTCCAGGCGCAGCGCGAGGGCGAACTCGCTGCTGCCTCGCAGGAAGTGACCACTGCCGAGGGTGAGGTGCAGGCTGCTCAGCAGGCGCTCGCCGTCCAGCAGCAGGCTGCGGCTGACGCGCAGTCCAAGTTGGACGCTGCCACGGCTGCTGCGACCGCGGCAGACGCCGCCGTCGATCAGGCTAAGGCCGAGCATGCCAATGCGCTTGCGGCGCTGGCCGACGCTCAGGCCAAGCTCTCGGCCGCTAAGGACGAGAAGAACGCTGCCGACAAGGCGCTCGACCAGGCAAAGGCTCAAAAGCAGCAGGCCGATCAGGCTGTAGCTCAAGCGCAGGCCAAGCTCGACGCCGCTCAGGCTACGGCGAACGCCTCGGCGGAAAACTACCGCCAGGGCGCCATTGCGTTCTTTAAGAGCGTGGGTGCCGACGATGCGGCGGACCTGATTCTCAACTGCAAATATGCCAGCCTCACCAAGGTGGGCGAGGAGGTTGACGCGACGAGTCTGACCAACATGAAGCAAGCGATTGTGTGGCTCAAGGCGTGCAACAAGTATCGTGCGAGCGTTGGCCTGGGTGAGCTCAAGGTGACGTATGCCATGATGGCGACCGCGATTGCCGATGCGAATTTCTCCGATACCAAGACTGCGCACGCCATGCAGTTCAACGTGGGCGAAAACGTGGCGTGGAACTACGGAAGCGACCCGTTCATCCAGTGGGTCGATCAGGAGAAGGCCGTCTTTGACCGCGCTGCGGCTACGCTGGGAGCGACGGGCCTTACGGGAAAGGCTGCTTTTGATTTCTACGAGCAGCATGGCGACGAAATCGATCGCTACGTGGCTGCGCATGGCGGATTTGTGCACACGGTTGGCCACTACATGAACGTGATTAATCCCGACTACACCGTGATGGGCATGGGCGTTTGCACACGCGGAACGATGAACCGTTGGCTTACTCAGGCGCAGACATTCTCCACGTCGGGTCAATGGTACGAGCCGTACAACGCCAATCCGATGACGGTTGCCGAATACGAGGCTGCACTGAACGCATGGTGCGACTTCCTGGCAAATCCTGGGCAGGGTGTGGATGCGGCTCGCAAGGAGCTTGTCGCGGCACAGGGCGTTGCCGCCGATGCCGGCAACAAGGCGAACGCGGCATTGCAGACCGTTGCCGCAAGGCAGGCTCAAGTCGATGCTGCTGCCGCCGGTGTTGACGCTGCTACCGCTGGGGTCTCGGATACCCAGGCTACCGTGGGGGAAAAGCAGGCCGCGGCTGAGGCCGCTGCGCGTGCCGTGGCTGATGCCCGCGCCGACGTGGATGCTGCCAGCGCTGCGGTTGCCGCGGCGCAGGGCGTCGTGACTGCCAAGTCAGATGAACTCGATGTCGCCAAGGGCAAAGCGGCTGCTGCCCAGCGTGCGTTGGATGCCGCTCGCGCCGGCGTTGGCGACAAGGAGGGCGCGCTTGCTGCCGCCCAGGACGAGCTTGCTGCGTACTCTGCCGACGTTGCCGCTGCACAGCGTGCGTTTGATGCGGCATCGTCTACGCTCGAAGACGCACGTGCCAATCAGCGTGAGGCGGAGGCTGAACTTGCTGTCGCCCAGGGCGATGCCGATCAGGCAGCCATCGATGCTGCTGGCGCTCAGGCGGAGCTCGATATGGCCCAGCAGGCTGCGAGCGATGCTGGCGCTGCCGCGACAACGGCTCAGGCAATGTCTGATGCAGCTGCCGCGCGTGCCTCCCAGCTTAAGAATGCCGCTGCAGCACTTTCCAGGGCTACTGAGGACAAGCTCGCTGCCGATGCTGCGCTTGATGCTGCGGAGATGGCCGTGAGCGATGCCGAGTACGACTTGGTGGAGGCTGACGATGCCGTGACGGATGCGGCCGCCGCCCGCGATGCCTCTGCCGCCGCGGTCACCCGTCTGCGCAGGATCAATCTTGCCGAAGCCATCGTCAACGGCAGCGCTGACGATGCAGACGAGGCGCTCAACGCTAAGATCGCCGCAGCTCACGATGCCGCCGAGCGCGCCGCGACCGCCAAGGCCGAACTCGATGACGCCGTTGCTACGACGGATGCTGTGGCACCTGTCTACTTGGAGGCGCTTGCCAACTATACCGCCGCCAAGGCCGAACTCGACCAGGCTATTGCCGAGCTTAACGCCGAGATCGCTCGCCAAGAGGCCGCCGACCGCGGAAACGGCGAGCAGACCCAGCCCGTCACGCAAGTTACGTACCAGGCCAAGCATGCGGAGGCAAAGACCGAGGCCACGACTTGGCAGACGGCGATGCCCGCCACGGGCGATGCGTCCGAGCTGCTGGGTGAGACCTTCGTGATCGGCGGCACGGTCCTGGTGGCCGCCGGCGTATTCCTGTCCGATAAGCGCCGCCAGCTGATCCGTTAGGGACAGGGAAGCGCGCTGTTTTTGGCGCGCACCGCAAGGGCATGGGCTCTGCGGCGCGCGCCACTTTCACCTTCGAGATTGATTAAGGAGGGACATATGCAAATTAGAGGAGAGGCCGCGATTGCTTGCGGATTCATGGCGGGCCTGGCAACGGGGCTGCTGTTCGACGGGTGCTTTGACGGCTACATTAATCGATACCGCGATTCTGGTTTTTCGAGAAGCAAGCCTTGGAAAACGGCATCGGTTCCTCTAGAGGTGGCCGCGCCCATCGAGCCTCGCAGCGTAGATGCCTCAAAAATCAAGGTAATCGTTACCAAGAACGGCAAGATTTATCATCGTGCGGGATGCAAAAGCCTTCCCCGGAACGCTATTAAAACAAGCGTGCCATTAGCGACCGCACTCAAACGAGGCAAGACACCCTGCCCAACATGTTGCCCGCCAACGTCCTAGGCGATTCCCAAGATATGCTCTGCAACGCCATGGGTTTCTGCAAACGCACGGACCCTTGCTTTCTCTTTTTTAGGTAACGAGCTGAATACTATGGCGAACTTTTCCTCGTCTAACAGCGGAAGCATGTTTTCTACGGCATGGGCGTCCTTCTCGGCCTTTTTGCCGCGTTCGCCGTTGATTGTCATCTTGTGGATCGCATAAGCCTCAGGGGTCGGAACGGTCACAATGTGGTTCAGACAGCGCACGTCGATGGTGTTTTTCAGAATGACGTCCATGTGCCATAGAGCTTGGGCCGTCACCCCGATGTTCGTCTTGAGAGCAGGCTCTTTTCCCTCACCCATTTTTCTGATGAGAAATTCAACTTCAAGGCCGGTAATATCTAGCAACTTTGTTGTTCCGGTCATGCGATCGGATTCGACAAAGAAACCTCGTTCTTTTGCAAGGGCGGTCAGGCGCGCCGCTGGACTGGGACGTCGCAGGTTTCGAACGAGGAAGTCGACATCCATTGTTTTGATATTTGGGCAAAAGCCTGGAAGTACATCGGCTTCTCTGTAGGCAAATTCCGCCCAAGACCCGATGAGGACAACGTGCTCTATGCATCCTGCTTCCTCGACCAGGTCAAGTACTTTTGAGAAAGCTTGTTGCTGCTCAGTCGGCATTCGGTATCCTTCCCAACGCACGTATGATTTGCTTTTGAGATTGCTTCTGTTCTCTGATGGCGGTCACAAGAGCCCTTCGACGTTCGATTTTGGCTCGTAGCTCATCAACCTTTGCAGCAGGGACATAGTCACTTTTGACCTTGTCGCCGACTCGATAGTTGAGGTAGCAGTACTCGCGACCCTTTATGTTTCGCATGCGGATGCTGCCCTTTGGAAGGAGGCCAATTTCCTGCTCCATGAGGCCCAGAAGGTGGATCGAGCGTGCGTATTCCTCTTCTAGGACATCTTCTAAGACGGACATGGAGCCTCCCTTTCAAGTAGTTACCCTACATTCTATCAAATCTAATAATTTGTAGGGTAACTCAAATGTGTCCGCACGACATGTGACACTTACCCTGCCGCCATGCTCCGTCGCGGCGGCATGCATCTGAAGAACGACCCTCTAAGGAGTTCGATACCAATGAGTGACAACACCAAACATCTCGCAAAGAAGTGCGTCAAGGACGCGGGGCCGTGCCTCGCGCTATGCTTTGCCGGCGCAGCGGTCGCGCTGCTGGCTGTTTTGGGGCCGTTCGACGTGCTCCGAAGTGCCAGCTCTCTGCACGTTTGCATGGCCCTTGCCGGCGCCATGATGACCGGCGGCGTGCTCGATCTGATCTTTTGGGTGTTTGACCCGTTTGGGTGGAAGAACGAGGGGTAAGCCCTAAGGGGTGTAGATATCGGGGCCTGCCTGCAATTTCTGCTATCGATTTGCCCAGAGCCGCACAGCGCGGAGGTGTTGCTAGATGTCCATTTTCGTTACCGGAGACGTTCACGGTGTTGCCGAGTACGGTGCGAGCCGCTTCTCGTCGCGCGCTTGGCCATTGGGTCGAACGCTGACACGCGATGACGTGGTGATCGTTGCCGGTGACTTTGGCTTTATATGGAGCGGCTCGAACACCGACAAATACTGGCTCGACTGGTTTGAGTCCAAGCCCTGGACCACGTGCTTTGTCGACGGCAATCACGAGAACCATCGTCTGCTGGCGGGGCTGCCGATGCGAGAGTGGAATGGGGGTCTCGTTCACAAGGCTCGCCCACACGTGCTGCACCTGATGCGCGGCGAGGTGTTCGACATCGCGGGGGCCACAGTGCTCGCCATGGGTGGCGCCGCGAGCCATGACAAACAGTGGCGCCAGGAGGGAAAGACGTGGTGGCCCGAGGAGATGCCGAGCGAGCGCGAGATGAACCATTGCCGCGCCTCGCTCGACCGCGTGGGCTGGAAGGTCGACTATGTTGTGACGCACGAGGCACCGGTCGATTTGGCGGACGAACTGTGCATGGAGTGCAATCGCGAGTTCTACGATGATTCGCTACAGGCCTTTTTGGGCGAGCTCGACGGGCGGCTCGACTACCGCACCTGGTTTTTTGGCCATTACCATGACGATGAATGGCGCGATGACAAGCATCGCCTTATCTACCAAGATATTGTGCCGATCGAAGTGCGATGTACCGACAAGCAGGGTGAGACTTCGAGTGGCTATTTTGAGCAAAAGCGTTAGGAGGTCCCCGTGATCTGGTTTACCAGCGATACGCACTTTGGACACGAGAACATGCTCCGGCTCGCCGACAGGCCTTGGTCGACTGTTGCGCAGATGAACGATGTCATGGTCGCCAACATTAACAGCAAGGTCGCTGCGGATGACGAGCTTTACATTTTGGGTGACTTCAGCTTTAAGATGACGGTCCAAGATGGCTACGAGCTGCGCAAAAGCATCGCATGCAAGCGCGTCCATTTGCTGTCCGGCAACCACGACAAAGACTGGACGCAGCCTGCGGTGGCGGATGCCTTTATCGTCGAGCCGCCCATTTGCGTGCTCAAGATCGACCGTCAAAAAATCGTGCTGAGCCACTATCCCATGGTCGACTGGCAAGGCATGTCGCACGGCGGCTGGCATCTTCACGGACATATCCACAGCTGCGGCGGCGCGTACAACACGTTCAACCTTCGGCAGGGGCTGCTGCGCTATGACGTGGGCGTGGATGCCAACGGCTACGCCCCGGTAAGTTTGGATGAGCTCAAGTTATGGTTTGCGCAGGTAGACGAGCCGGTGTGTTGCGTTAAGTGGCCGTGGTGGGTCAACGTCACGGACGATGAACAGGTCGAGCGCGATCTCGAAGCCTATAAGAGGGAAGTGGTGGTCCGATGACGGTCTATGTGACGGGCGATATTCACGGCGGCCTCGACATGCAAAAGCTGCGCGATTGGGACTTTGGGGATAGCTTGACGAGCGACGACTATCTGATTGTCGCGGGCGACTTTGGCTTTCCGTGGGATTTTTCTGCCGAGGAATGTGCCGATATCGCTTGGCTGGAGTCGCGCCCCTATACCGTGCTGTTCGTCGACGGCAACCACGAACGCTACGACCATTGGACAGAGCGCCCCATGGAGCTGTGGCACGGTGGGCTGACGCAGCGCCTGTCGGATACTTCCCCCATACGGCGCCTGACGCGCGGCGAGGTTTTTGAGCTCGACGGCTCAACGGTCTTTACCATGGGCGGCGCCACGAGCGTGGACAAGGAATACCGCATTCCGTATTCCAGCTGGTGGCCGCAGGAGCTGCCGGGTGAGCGCAACTTTGAGGAAGCGCGGACAAAGCTCGACAGCGTGGGCTGGAGAGTCGACTACGTGATCACCCACACCTGCTCCACGCGTATGCTCTCACCCACGCTCTATCCGGCACCTGGCTGGAATTACCCCGAAGTCGATCGGCTTACAGCGTTTTTCGATGAGCTGGAAGATCGCCTGGGCTACAAGCGCTGGTACTACGGACATTTTCATCGGGATGCCAACCCGGCCGAGCGTCACACCGTGCTCTACGACTGCATCGTTCGCCTAGGCGACGAACTCCAGCCCTGGGACGCTGCGTAGAGGTGAGTACACATGAGCTTCGTGATGAAGCGAAACCGGCTTGCTAAGGGAGTTACTCCCAAGCTGACTTGCGCTTGAGTAACGTGTTCGTGGCTTCAGGTACAGGGGAGTCAAGTATTTCGCAAAACGCGTCGAACCCCTCTGGCGAGAGATGGGTTGTTGATACTTTGGCAATGTCGCTATCGAGGCGCTCGTCAGGATGGGCTACTGTCTGTTCCATACTCGTCCTTTCACCCATAACGATGTTCTCCCGGTGCGTGCGGATGACATCCCAGCTAAAGTGCTCGACCAGCTGCTCGGCAGAGCGCGGCGTGGTGTCCGGTGCGATGCCCGTTTGCCCAGCGAGCCAGCCCAGTAGTGCCTCGGGTGTGCCAAAGCGGGCGCGGAGCTCGCCCAGGTCCAGATCGCGATCGCGCTTGGAAAGGCGGCGGCCATCCGGCGACATGAGCAGCGGAATGTGCGCGTAGTGCGGCGTGGGAAGTCCCAGCAGATGCTGCAGGTAGATTTGGCGCGGCGTGGAGCCCAGCAGGT
>CABRLT010000055.1 GCA_902471785.1 uncultured Collinsella sp. | reverse complement strand
AGGTTCGTATATATGAACCTACCGTTCGCTTTGTTTTTGGACGACGATTACGCTGGATGACTTTTGGTTTGCAGGAAAGGAACGACCATGAGGTGGACTACTGTTCGAGCGCTTTGCCGCCGCCTGACCGTTGCCGCGGTGACCCTCACCATGGTGACGGGCTCGTTGCCCGCGGGCGCGTTTGCCGAGACCCTCACCACCGACGGCACTTTTGTGCAGACGGATAACGGCCAAGCAGCCGACGCCGCTCCCGCCGATTCGGCTGACGTCCAAACGTCAGACTCTGCTTCCGCCGACCCCGCGCCCGATGCCGGCGCTGCCGACCCCACGGTGCTCGATACCGGTGACACCCCTGCGCCCCCGGCCTCCGAGATTGCATCGGCGGCGGGCTTGACGGGCGCCGGGCAGACCGAGAGCACACCTGCGGGTACGCTTGCCACCGATCTTGTCGAGGGCAAGGAGCTCGCCGAACGGCAGAAGCAGGAGGAGACCGCCGAAGCCGAAGCAACCTGGAATGAGGATCTTGGGCTCTGGATGACCTCGAAGGGCGCCACGGGCGTAAAGGACGAATACGACGATGGCTACGTGGCCGGCGAGCAGACCCCCGCGCAGTACTACTTCTCGATTGATAGCCTCACCAACGAAATTTCTATCGAGTATGGCGACGCGGGCATTACCACGTTGGAGGTGCCCTCGACCATCGACGACAAAAATGTCGTAAGCCTTACGGGTATGGGAAGCGCTGCGCTCACATCGATCACCTTCGCCCCTAATTCGCATGTCCGCTCGGTTGGAGGCTTGGGCGGCAGCAGCATCAAAGAGATCGCACTGCCCGATTCGGTCGAGGAGCTCAAGAGCTATGCATTCTACAAAAGCAAGACGCTCCAAACGGTAACCTGGCCCAACAACGCGGCCTTTACCACGATTCCCGAGCAGGCCTTTAAGGAATGTGAACAACTTGACGACAAAGTGGTGGCAACGCTGCCGCCTTCGGTCAAAACTATCGACTATCTTGCATTCGCCTATTGCGGCGTGCCACAGTTCTATGTCTCGGACACAACAGTGCTCACCTTTACGCAGATCAATGTGCCGGGCACGGTGGAGCGGATTGAGCGCAATGCCTTTGACGGGTGCTCGCATGTGTCGTCGGTGACGATCGGCGACGGCGTTAAATACATCGGAGCGCACGCGTTCGCCTCTCTTGATCCTGCGATTGCCGGCAAAGAGATTGTGCTACCCAAAAGCGTGGAAATGATAGAGTGGGGAGCTTTTGAGAACACGAGATACGGAAACGAGACGAACCATAATGCCGTTGCCCTGCGCGTGATGAACCCCGATCTTCAGTTTGGTGAGGCGGGCTATTCGGGCGACTATAATGAGCGCGTGACAATCGATGGCGTAACGTATGCGATTCCCTTTAGTGAAGGCCAGACCATCTATGCCTATGCGACCGATTCGGCTGGCAACCCCTCGATGGTCAAAAAGATTGCCGATGCCGTGGCCGATCGCAAGGACTCCGTCGATTCCTCGAAGCCTGCCTACACGTTTGAGTGGATGGGCGAGGCGGCCCAGGTGACGGGCAAACTTCCCCAGGGCGCGGCGGCCGTGCTCGTGCAGGCGGGGCAGTCCACGCCGCTGGCGGTTGGCGATGACGGCAGCTTTACAGCGGACGCTCTCTCCAAGACGGCAGCCACCCTGCGCATTTCGCTCAGCGGTTACTATGACATGGTGCTGGCGCGCCCGGGCGATCAGATGACGGGCACATGGAATATCGGAGACATTAAGGCGGAGGACTTTACCAAGATTCCGGCCTCGCGCGCGATTGAGCTCAACGTGGGCTATCTTGAACCGATTGTGGGCCAGGATAAGACCGAACGCATTGAGCTCGATAGTCTCGATAACATCGATCTGACGGTGAAGAGCGGCGGCAAGACGCTTAAGCCTGCCAAGGGTGACAAGGAAAACGACTTCCGTATCCAGGGCACAGCACTCGTGGTTTCGCAGACCATTGCCGACGCGGACCAGGATCTGGAGATAACGCTCGAGCCCAAAGACAGCCTCAGGCTGGGTGGGGCGACGGCGACGGTGAAGCCCTCGGCCGGCAAGGTCGATATCGACTTGAAGCCTTGGGGTACGGCGACGGTTACGACCAAGGGCGACTACCAGCGCGCCAACCGCGTGCTGGTGTTCCGTACGTCCGACGGCAAGCTAGTTGCCGACGGTGTCACCTATCTGATGGGTTACGAAGACGATGGCACCACGCCTATCATGAAGGCCGAGACGCCGCGCCTTAAGGCCGGTTCGTACACCATCGTCGCCTTTAACAAGACGAGCTACGACATCCAAGCGACGAGCTATTCCACGTTTAGCCGCCTAGGGCTGACCGTGGGTAAGCATATCGCGCAAAAGCAGGTGAAGATTGAGGACGGCAAACAGCTCGACGTGACGCTCGACGTCCCCACGTTTGACGTGGAGACGTATCGTGCCGAGCGCGGGCTGACGGCGGGCTCGGTTATCGCTGATTCGTCCGCGGTCGTTGGCGTGGAGACCGAGCTGCGCATTCATTACGAGCTCAAGGACAGCCAGGCTGCCAAGATTGAGATTCCGCTGGCCAAGGATGCCGTCGAGGAAGTGTCCGCAGGCTCTCGCGAAGCCGGCGCCAGCTCCGAGGCCATGTGGGCTAACGCAACTTGGGAGGGCGACAACCTCGTTCTCAATATGACGAAGAATGCGGGCGCCGATGTGTTTGTGCGCTTTAAGCCTAAGGCCGCGGGCACCTATGCCATCTCGCCGCTCATTACGCTGGGCGAGGTGACATTGCCGCTGGGGAGCACGACGCTTGAGGTTAGCGGATCGCGCATCGAGGTCGACAGCACCGACGTTCACAGCCTACTGGGCAATGTGGCCTACGTATACGCAGCGCCCGGCAAAAGCGCGCAGCTCACCGTGGGCGCGGGCGCCTCGGCTGCAAAGTACACCGGCAAGACCAATAAACTCGGCCGTGCCAAGATTGAATACGACCTGCCGCAGGATACGCTTGCCGCCGAGCGTGTGACGCTCGAAGCGCGCGTGGGCTCGACCGATGTTGCCGCCGCTGCTGCCGAGGTAACGGCTCGCAATTATGTGCGCTATGTTCCGGGTGCTTCGGTCTGGAACTTTGATGTGACGTATCGTGGCGGTACGCAAAACTTGGTCAAGGACGGCAAGGACACCGGCAAGAGCCTGTGGACCTTCCATCATCTGCCACAAAAGAAGAACGCCTACTGGACCTTTGACATCACGCTCGAGGTGGGAAACGAAGAGGCCGCCGACACGCTCGACCTGTACGTGGACTGCGTGGATGGCAAGACGGTGACGATTCCTCTGACTCAAAAGTCGCGCGAGGGCACCCGTGTGCGCTATGTGGCGGAGTATGTGGACGAGGGATATCTCAAGCTGCTCGACGAGTTTAACAAGGCGAATGATTCAACCTATGTGAACTGCGGCAACTTTGAGCAGATCTTTATGCCACAGACCTACCGCATCTCCAATGCTCAGCTTATGACCATGCTGAGTTTTGACGCCAACGCTTCGGCCAAAAAGCATTCCGCCGCGGCCGAGGAGCGCCAGCAGGAGTTCTCGAATGCCGTGCAGCAGTGGCACGAGTATATGATGGATAACTCGTTTAATGATGTCGACGAGGCCTTTAACGACGCGATTGACCAGATGGTCGCCGATGCGTTTGCCGAGGAGGACAAGGACGGTAAAGAGGACGAAGCCCAAGGTGGAGCTGCCCGTAAGGCTCGTCGCGCCCCTGCCGCCAGCGACGGCGAGGGTGATGATGCTGGCAACGACGAGGCCGCGCAGTTTGCGGCTGAGCTCAAGGCCGCGGTCGGCGGGTCGGCGGCGCTGCTAACCCAGCAGGGCGACAGCTATGGCGTCAATGTGGACAAGATGATCTTTGAGGATGCTTACGGCACCAGCGAGGATTGGTATCAGGAACTCGCGGCGGCCCAGGGCGCGAACGCTGCGGATGCGGCCGCCATCAAGGAACTCGTCGACCATGCATCGCGAGCGGAGTTTATTGCCCAGCAGGCCGAGGACCTGGTGGGCCAGTCGATGGGTATCGGCCAGCTCAACCAATACGGAAGCTGGAATGACGCAACCGCTGCGGCACTCAACAAGTGTGCGGGCATTAAGGCCAGCGAGTACAACGGCCAGTCGACGAGCGGGTTTAACGATTTGGGCCAGGCGCTCGGCAGCTCGCTGAGCTACAAGGCGGCTGACGACGATACCGTCAAGGGCTTTAAGGTCACCGCGCCCGATGGCGAGCAGACGGCCTATATTGAGTCGGAGTTTATCGAGAACTCCAATAACAACAAGAACCAGGCGCTTCTGTTTAACTCGATCGCCATGCAGTGCGACATTCTGGACAACCTGTACGACAACTGGAATGTGGTCCATAGCCTCAACAACTCCAAGGTGCGCGGATGGCTCATGGCCTGGAAGCGCAACGGCGACGTGAGCGCCCATATGAAGCTCATCCGCACGATTCGTTCGCTCAAGAGCTATAAGATCGAGTGCGAGATGTTCGGACAGGTCTTTAAGACCGATGCGTGGAAGGCGGCCGGCCAGGCGTTTCCCGCGGCGACCCAGGGCATCGGCATCTTTACCGGCATTTACGGCGTGAACGATGCCAGCAAGAACTGGGAGAACGTGAACGTCCGTATGCAGAAGGTGAAGGGCGAGCGCGAGGGCTATGAGCTTCAGCATACGCGCTTGCTTGCCAAGCCCGAGAAGACCGAGGACGACTGGAAGTGCATTTACGCGCTGCGCGATGCCATGGAGAAGGCGCGTGCGTTTGAGAATCTGCTGTATCGCCAGCTCTGCCACGATAGCACCGATGTGGCGGTGGGCTCCATTATGACAATCGCCGGCGTGCTGACGGCCGGTTCGGCGGGTACCGTGGTGGGCGCTGCCTATGACGCGGCTTCGACCAGCGTAGGTTCGGAGCGCGCGATTAAGCTGACCAATGCCGAATGCGCCTACGATGTTGCCTGCGAGCAGGTGGAGCGCGCGTGCCAGAATCGTATTACGGTCAACTGGGGCGAGCTGACCGATGCCGAGGTCTACAAGGCCAACAAGGACGGCTTGATCTCGGACGAGAAGATGCAGTCGATTTTTGAGGCGCGTTATCGCAATGTGGCCGCCAAGGCTGCACCCGACCCTGCGGGCGTGGTGCACGAGGGCCTACTGTCCAATACGGTTGAAGGCGCGACGGTTGAGCTGTGGAGCGCCGACGATGCGGCCGGTACCAATGCAGTGCGTTGGGATGCCGAGGAGTATGAGCAGGACAATCCGCTTGCAACGGGTGCGGACGGTGCGTACAACTGGAATACGCCGACCGGCTGGTATCAGGTGCGCGTGACCAGGGACGGGTATGAGGAGGCGCGTTCGGCTTGGCTGCGCGTGCCGCCGATTCAGACTGAGGTGAACATTGGCTTGGTGTCGACGGCGGCGCCCGAGGTGGTTTCGGCCCATGCCTATACCGATTGCGTCGAGGTTGAGTTTGCGCAGTATATGGATGCGAGTGACGGTACCCTGGCCGCATTGTGTGTGCAGGGCTTGGGCGACGTGACGTATGCGTGGCTCGACAAGCAGGACGATTCCAATGGCAAGCCGCTGTCGCGCGTGCTGCGTATTCGCTATGCCGATGCGTGTGAGGCGGGCTCAACGGTGGCGTTTGAGCTCGACGGTGCTCGCAACTACGCCGGCACGGCCATGGCGCGCTGGGCAAGTGGCGAGCTTGTCGTGGGCGTTCGTGCCGACAAGCTCAAGCTCAACGTGGAGCAGGCCGTGACCATGCTTGATGGCGGTGACTTTGAGCTGGTGGCACACGTGACCGATAAGGCGGGCAAGCCGTTTGCGGGCGCCAAGGTTAGTGTTGGGCTGGAGTCCTCGGCTATCTGCTCTGTCGATGCCACCCAGGCCGTGACGGGCGAGGACGGTGCGGCGACGTTTGTGCTGCATGGTGCTCTGCCCGGTTTGACGACGTTGACGGCGGCGGTGGGCGGCACGGCGCTGTCCAAGCAGGTCGACGTTCGCGTGTCTGCCGAGGCAGTGCGACCGGCGCGACCGGTGGCGACGATTGGTGCGACGACGTTTGGTGCATGGTCGCCCAAGGAGAACTACATTACGGTGCCCAAGGGCACGAAACTGGAGCTTTCTGCCGAGGATGGCGCGACGATTTGGTACACCACCAACGACACCTGCCCCTGCCGTGACGAAGGCCGTGTAAAGTACACCGAGCCCATTGCGCTCGATAGCAACATGTATGTGCGCATTGCGGCACAGCGCCCTGGCATGTCGTACAGCGAGTATTCCGAGCGTCTGAACATTACGATTACGGTGACCGATGAGGCGGTGCCTGAGCCGACGCCCGATCCCGGTCTGAAGCCAGAGCCCGAGCCGACGCCTGGCGACGGCGAGCAGGGCGGCGGTGCGGATGGCTCTGGCGGCACCGGGGTACCTGCGGGCGGTTCGACTTCGACGACGACCACGGTGACGACGAACAAGTCCAAGGGTAAGGGCGAGAACGGCAAGAAGTCCGGCGGCACGGAGCTCGCCAGCACGGGTGACTCCACCGCGATGACGGTCGCCGCCTTGGGCATCGCCGGCGCAACCGTTGCCGCGGCCGGCATCGCCGCGACCAAGCGTCGCAAGCGTTAGGTTTTGGCGACAACGCCCATTCTCGGCTTTTGCAAGATCTCAATCTGTAACACCAAGCTGCCCAAAACGGCTCTAGATGTTACAGATTGAGATGAACTGCTCGGCCGCCAATCTAATGTCTCGATCTGTAACACGTAGCGGGGAATTTGGTCTCTAACTGTTACAGATTGAGACAAAGCGGAGGCGGCTGGCGCAAGATCTCGATCTGTAACAACTACAAGGCTCAACGGGCTCCAGGTGTTACAGATTGAGACAAAACGACCGACCAAGCCTCAAACCACCACAAAGGTGCCTGTCCCCATCGTGGTGGTGGGACGGTCGGCATAGAAAAAGTCCCCG
>CABRLT010000054.1 GCA_902471785.1 uncultured Collinsella sp. | reverse complement strand
CTTGCCAGCGAGCTTGCCGAAAGCGGCGACCTTTCGCGCATTAATGTCGCGTCGCTCACCGAGCGCGCTGGCCTTACGCGCCGCACGTTCTATTCGCACTACCGCGATATCCCCGACTTTATCAATCAAATCGAGGACGGCTTGCTGGCCGAGATCCGTGAGCGTATCGAGCTCATCACCGCAGCTCAGCTGCCCGATCTCTATCACAATATCGATGAGCTCGAGCCGGCGCCCGGTTCGGTTGAGCTGCTGCGTTATCTTGCAGCCAACCGCGACTTAATCGGTGCGCTGCTGGGTCCGGGCGGCGACCAGGCCTTCATTAAAAGGATCATCGACACCGCTCGTGAGGCTGTGGTGCCGCGTGCGCAGACGGGCATTTTGGGCCTGGCGCTGGGCACGTTCTTTGACTACTACGTCACCTACGTCGTGAGTGCCGAGGTCGGCATGATTCAGCGCTGGTTTGAGCGTGGGCTCACCGAATCGCCCGAGGCCATGGCGCGCATTATGACGGTGCTCGCTTTTGTGCGCCCTGGTGACCTGTATGGCCAACCTATCGATATCAACGTGCCGGAATACGGCATGAAGCTATTGAACCTGCAGCTCGAGGACGCGGCCGACACCACCGCAGCCGTCGAGTCCAACAACTAAGAGGAGAGACAATGAGCAAACTCGTCGAGGGCATTAAGGACCGTATGGTCGCTGCCGCGCGTGAGGCTGCGCCCGCCGTGGTGGATGCCGCGCAGCAGGCCGCGACCGCAGCTGCCGAGAAAGTTGCCGAGGCAGTTGCCGATGCCAAGAACACGGCAGGGGAGACGTCCGTCGCTAGCGAGCCCGCCACCGCCGCTGAGCCCGTAGCCGCCGCCCACGCCCCCGAAGGCGCGATCTTCAACCCCGAGGCCGCCCGCGGCAACCTGCACCTGGGCATCGACGTGGGCTCCACCACCGTCAAGCTCGCCGTGCTCAATGACGACAACCAGATCGTCTACGCCAAGTACCAGCGCCACCACACCGACGTCCGTGCCTGCGCCCGCGACTTGTTCGAGGGTGCTGCGACCGTGCTGCCGACGGCCCAAATGACCTGCGCCATCACCGGTTCGGGCGGCCTGCTGCTGTCCCAGTGGCTCGTCCTGGAGTTTGTCCAGGAGGTCATCGCCAGCAAGCGTGCCGTCGAGACCCTCATCCCAGCCACCGATGTCGCCATCGAGCTGGGCGGCGAGGACGCCAAGATCATCTACTTCGATAACGGCATCGAGCAGCGCATGAACGGCACCTGCGCCGGCGGTACGGGCGCGTTCATCGATCAGATGGCCACCCTGCTGCACACCGACGCGAGCGGCCTCAACGAGCTCGCGGCCAACGCCACCACCATCTATCCCATCGCCAGCCGCTGCGGCGTTTTTGCCAAGACCGACGTGCAGCCGCTGCTCAACGAGGGCGCCCGCCCCGAAGACGTGGCCGCCTCCATCTTCCAAGCCGTCGTGACCCAGACCATCTCGGGCCTGGCGTGCGGCCGTCCCATCCGCGGCAACGTCGCCTTCCTGGGCGGCCCGCTGCAGTATCTCTCCGAGCTGCGCCACCGCTTCTACCTCACGCTCAGCCTGGACGAGGAGCACCGTATCGTGCCCCAAAACGCTCACCTGTTTGTGGCGAGCGGCGCCGCCATGGCGCACGAGTCCAACAAGCTCAGCACGTTCCCGCAGCTCATCGATGCCATCGACAGCCTGGGCGACACGCAGGGTGCCGAGGTCGAGCGCCTGGATCCGCTCTTTGCCACCGATGAGGACTTTGCTGAGTTCAAGAACCGCCACGACACCGAGGTCGTCCCCAAGGGCAAGCTCGACGGCTACACCGGCCGCGTGTTCATCGGCATCGACGCCGGTTCCACGACCATGAAGGCCGCGCTCGTGGGCGAGGACGGCCAGCTGTTGCACACCTGGTACGGCAACAACAACGGCGACATCCTGGGCACGGCCAAGGTCATCATGGCCGATTTCTACAACCATATCCCCGCCGGCTGCACCATCGGCCACGTGACCACCACGGGCTACGGCGAGGCGCTGCTCATTGAGGCCCTCAAGGCCGACTCCGGCGAGATCGAGACCGTTGCGCACCTGCGCGGCGCCAAGGCATTCCTGCCCGGCGTCGAGTTTATCCTGGACATCGGCGGCCAGGACATGAAGTGCCTGCGCGTCAAGGACGGCGTGATCGAGCACATCATGCTCAACGAGGCCTGCTCGTCGGGTTGCGGTAGCTTTATCGAGAGCTTCGCCGTCTCTATGAATATGGACGTGCGCGCGTTCGCAAACGCTGCCATCCATGCCAAGGCCCCGGTCGACCTGGGCAGCCGCTGCACGGTCTTTATGAACTCGCGCGTCAAGCAGGCGCAAAAGGAAGGCGCCACGGTGGGCGACATTGCGGCCGGCCTGTCCTATTCCGTCATCAAGAACGCCCTGTTCAAGGTCATTAAGCTGCGCGACCCCAAGGAGATCGGCAGCCAGGTGATCGTCCAGGGCGGCACCTTTATGTCCGATGCAACGCTGCGCGCGTTTGAGCAGCTCACCGGCGTTCATGCCGTGCGTCCCGACATCGCCGGCTGCATGGGCGCCTACGGTGCGGCCTTGCTCGCCCGCGATCGCGCCGGCGCCGACGGCACCTCGACCATCCTCTCGGCCGAGGACATCGCACACCTCACCGTGACGCAAAAGCATGTCCGCTGCGGCCGTTGCTCTAACAACTGCCAGCTTACCGTCAACGACTTTGGCGGCGGCAGGCGCTTCATTACCGGCAACCGCTGCGAGAAGGGCGCCGGCCACAAAAAGCAAAAGACCGAGGCCCCCAACCTCTTCAAAAAGAAAAACGAGTTGCTGTTTAACCGCGAGGTGCTGAGCCCCGACGAGGCCCCGCGCGGCACCGTCCCGCGCGGCACCGTCGGCATCCCGCGCGCGCTCAACATGTACGAGAACTACCCCTTCTGGCATGCATTCTTTACGCGCCTGGGCTTTAGCGTGCAGCTGTCCGACCAGTCGAGCAAAAAGACCTACCAGGCGGGCATCGAGTCCATGCCGTCCGAGAGCGTGTGCTACCCGGCAAAGATGAGCCACGGCCATGTGATGAACCTTATCGACCGCGATGTCGACTTCATCTGGATGCCGTGCGTGCGCTGGGAGCGCAAGGAGGATCCGACCGCCGGCAACTGCTATAACTGCCCCATCGTCATGAGCTACCCCACGGCGTTGGCACTCAACATCGACGAGATCCGCGAGCAGAACATCGAGTTCCTGTACCCGTTTGTGCCCTATCACGATAAGACCGAGCTCAAGCGCCGTCTGTACCAGGTGCTCGCCGTCGACCGTGTGGCCGATGCTGAGGCCGGTCGCGGTCGCGTGCGTGGACCCAAGATCACGCGCTCCGAGGTCGATGCCGCCGTCAACGCTGCCTTTGAGGCCGATGCGCGCTTCCACGAGGATATCCAGACCATGGGCGAGGAGGCCCTTAAGTGGGTCGAGGACCACGGCGGTCACGGCATCGTGCTTGCCGGTCGTCCCTACCATAACGACCCCGAGATCAACCACGCCCTGCCCGAGCTTATCTCGAGCTTTGGCTTTGCGGTCTTTACCGAGGATTCGCTCGCGCATCTGGTGAAGCCCGAGCGTCCCATCCGCGTCGTCGACCAGTGGATGTACCACAGCCGCCTGTACGCCGTCGCCCGTTTTGTGACGATGCGCAACGACCTGGACCTGATCCAGCTTAACTCTTTCGGCTGCGGTCTGGACGCTCTGACCACCGACCAGGTGCAGGAAATCCTTGAGGCCAGCGGTAAGATCTACACCGTGCTCAAGATCGACGAGGTGTCCAACCTGGGCGCCGCGCGCATCCGCATCCGCTCGCTCATGGCAGCGCTCAAGGACCAGGAGGCCGAGCGCCTGGCAGAGGCCACGGCTGCGGGCGAGGCCTACGAGCAGGGCGATGCTGCGCCGGTGGCTCCCTCCACGGACGCTCCCGCGTTCGCGAGCCGCAAGTACACGTTCGAGGCGCAGCGTGAGAGCGCCTCGACCGCATGGCCCAAGGTGCCCTTTACCGAGCAGATGCGTGACGAGGGCTATACCATCCTGTGCCCGCAGATGGCGCCGATCCACTTTGACCTGGTCAAAGAGGTGTTCCGCGGTGCCGGCTATAACTTGGAACTGCTGCCCTCGACTGACCACGATGCCGTCGAGGCCGGCCTGCGCTACGTGAACAACGATATTTGCTATCCGTCGATCCTGGTGACGGGCCAGATCATGGAGGCCATCGAGAGCGGTCGGTACGACCTGTCCAAGACGGCCGTGGTCATCAGCCAGACCGGCGGCGGCTGCCGTGCCACCAACTACATCGCGCTCATCCGCAAGGCCCTGCGCGAGAGCGGCCACCCCGAGATTCCGGTGATCTCGCTTTCGGCCGTGGCGCTCGGCGAGGACAACCCCGGCTTTAAGATTACGCCGGCGCTGCTTAAACAGGCAGTCTACGCGGTGCTCTTTGGCGACGTGATGATGCAGATGCTCTACCGTTGCCGCCCGTACGAGGCCACGCCCGGTGCCGCCAACGCGCTCTACGAGGAGTACATGGCGCGCGCCCGCAAGCTGGCGCCTAAGTTCAACAGGCACAACTACACCAAGCTTGCGCGTGAGGCCATCCGCGCGTTCGACACCATGCCGCTCGTGGGCGAGGGCACCAAGCCGCGCGTGGGCGTGGTTGGCGAGATCTTGGTCAAGTTCCATCCCACGGCCAACAACCACGTTGTCGATGTCATTGAGCGCGAGGGCTGTGAGGCTGTGGTGCCGGGACTGCTTGACTTCTTCCTGTACTCCATGAGCAATGCCGAGCTGCAGAAGGACGAGCTGGGTAGCTCTGCTACCACGCGCGCTGGTATGCAGGCGCTCATCAAGCTCGTGGACTGGATGCGCACGCCGGTGGAGGAGATGCTCGAAAAGTCCCGCCGCTTTGAGGCGCCCGAGCGCATCGGCACCATGGCGGACAAGGCCCGTACGGTGCTTTCGGTGTGCAACAACATGGGCGAGGGGTGGCTGCTCACGGCCGAGATGCTCGATCTGATTGACCACGGTGCGCCCAACATCATCTGCACGCAGCCCTTCGCGTGCCTGCCCAACCACGTGGTGGGCAAGGCCGTGATCAAGGAGCTGCGCCGTCAGCACCCCGAGAGCAACATTGTCGCGGTGGACTACGATCCCGGTGCATCCGAGGTCAACCAGCTCAACCGCATTAAGCTCATGATCAGCGTGGCCAAGGAAAACATGCGCGCCGGTAAGGGCTTTAAGCTCGAGAAGGTGGCGCCGCTCGCGATGGACGAGGTCACCGGCCAGATGCGTGCCCATGACGGTTGCGTGAGCTGCGGCTCGGTCGACGAGAGCGCCGTGGCGTCGGTCGCTGAGCGCCTGGGACGCGGCATTAAGTTTTTGCTGGACATATGTTGCGTAAATCGTTTTGTCGCAGCCTTCTATGCACTCGAATTTCGGAAGTGCGGGGAAAAACGCGAACCTCTCGAGCGCACCGCCTTTTTAGACTCTCGCGACCTGCGGTTTTGTTTTAAAAAAAGCCGGTCTGGTCGGCGAAACCCGATTTTCCCCGCACTTCCGAAAACAGCGGTTCAGCAGCGCCAAAAAATGCCCTCAAAATCGAGAGTTAATGAACAGGTGTTGCCGTTCGCCGCAAATTACCGTCCGTTTATAGAACCCACCCCCAGCGCGCGTTCTCCTTACGGTTGAATAAATACACATCTATGGAATTACGTAAGAGAGGACCGTCCCATGAGCTACAAGACCGTTTGTGTTGCCGGCGGCGGCGTGTTGGGAAGCCAGATTGCCTTTCAGGCTGCCTACTGCGGCTTCGATGTAACGATTTGGCTGCGCAGCGAGGGCAGCATCGGCCGCACCCAGCCCAAGATCGACCATGTTCGCGAGGAGTACATCGCTGCCATCGAGGGCATGGCGGACGGTACGGGCGAGTGGTGTGCCGGCATCGCCGACAGCGACCAGGCCTTCGACAAGGAAGCGGCACTCGCCGCCGTCGAGCGTGCCTACTCCACGCTCAAGCTGGAGCTCGATCTTGCCAAGGCAGTGGCCGACGCCGACCTGGTCATCGAATCTATGGCCGAGGACACCCAGGCAAAAATCGACTTCTACAAGAAGCTCGCCCCGGTTCTGCCGCAAAAGACCGTCATCGTCACCAACTCTTCCACGCTGCTGCCGAGCACCTTTGCCAAGTACACCGGCCGCCCCGAGAAGTACCTATCGCTACACTTTGCCAACTCCATCTGGAAGAACAACATGACCGAGGTCATGGCCCAGGACCAGACCGACAAGCGCTACTTCGACGAGCTCGTCGACTTTGCCAACGACATCCGCATGCTGGCGCTTCCCGTCAACAAGGAAAAGAACGGTTACCTGCTCAACTCCATGTTGGTACCGTGGCTGCTCTCGGGTCTTGACCTGTATGTCTCGGGCGTCAGCGACCCCAAGAGCATCGACCTCGCATGGACGCGCGGCACTGGCGCGCCCAAAGGTCCGTTTCGCGTATTCGACACGGTGGGCATCAAGACGGCCTACAACATCGTCATGCAGTATCAGAAGGTCCCGGGCCTGGTGAGCCCGCTGCTCAAAAAGATGATGATGCCCTACAACTTTAAGGCTATGGCGTCCGTCCTCAAGAAAATGCTCGACGAAGGTAAGCTGGGCGAAAGCTCGGGCGAGGGCTTCTTCAAGTACTAAAAAATGATCCTTCGGGGACGGAGGAAAACGGATCATTTTCGGCCGCCAACAGTGAGAAGATGGACCCAGAAATAGAAAGGAGTGACAATGGGCCGGCTCGGGCTTTGAGGACAAGCTGCTGCAAGCCCAGGGCGATTTTTCGCTCAACGCGGGCCAGCACAGTGTGACGTATCTGTCGAGTTCTGACACGGCAACGACCGGTCGCTACCAGGTGCTGCTGTACGACAACAACTTTGGTGCGGCCGAAAGCTATCCCAAGTTCGACTGGGGCCAGCTGGGCGCCGC
>CABRLT010000053.1 GCA_902471785.1 uncultured Collinsella sp. | reverse complement strand
TCCCTCCTCATGCTCTGGTCGGGTTGACTGGATTTGAACCAGCGACCCCTGCGTCCCGAACGCAGTGCTCTACCAAACTGAGCCACAACCCGTTAGCTCGACTATAGTAACAAAGATTTCCGTCGTGTGCTAGAGAAATTTTTACTTCTTTGGCACTTCGACGCGAACCGTGTTGGGAATGAGCTCCGTCGCGCAGGCCCACCAGCCTTTTTGCTGGGCAGCGTCCGCAAGCCTTTCGGCCGTGGCGGCGGTGTCGCAAATGGCAAACGAACAGGCGCCCGATCCGCACACATCTACAGCAACGGTGCCGTCCTGTTTACGCAGCCAATCGAGAACCGTTTGAATCTGCGGCTCCATCTGTGCGGAAATGACACCCAGGTTGTTATGGATGAGTGCATATGCCGTCTCGGCATCACCAGCACGCAAGGCAGAAGCTATCGCGCCGGGCTTGTCCGCAGGCACCGGGGCCTCGTCAAAACGTCGATAGGCTTCAATTGTCGAAACGCTTGCCTCGCGCGGCTTGACCAGCACGACGGGCGTCGCGGGCAGCGCGGGGTACTCAGTTGCCAGCACGTCTCCCCCACCTACGTAGAACGCAGGGCTCGCGTGCAAAAAGAACGGGACGTCAGCACCAATGCCCCGCGCAATGTCGTCGAGCGCGGGGTCGGTGCGATCAATGCCCCAGAGCTCCGCCAAGGCGACAATGACCGCGGCCGCATCCGTCGAGGGGCCGCCCAAGCCGGCACACAATGGAATGCGCTTCTCAATCGTCACGCAGATGTTTGCCTCGCGACCATAATGATCGGCCATAGCAGCCGCAGCCCGATACGCCGTATTCTTTTGCATGGGAAAATCTGATGCCGGAACCGTCTGAACGGTCAGCGCCTGCGCCGGCGTGACCGTCACGGTATCGGAAAGACCGACGGCCGCCATCAGGGAATCGACCCTGTGGTAGCCGCGGTCATCGCACTCGGTATGAACCCCCAGGTAGAGGTTAATCTTTGCCGGCGCGGAAAGAGTCAGGGACCGATCGGTCACCGTTAATGCTCCTCGAGCTGATTGCCGAGCGGGGTAAAGATATGCTCGCCGCTCTCAGGGTCGAACAGCTCGACCTGACCGGTGAGGACATCGATATACTGGTAGGACTGACGCGACTTGCGGCCGCGGCGCTCGTCAACCTCGACGATAAAGACGGCGGGGTGGACGCTCTTGATGGTGCCCATGCGCTCGACGACGCGGGTGCGGCCCATGTTGGCCTTAACCTTGACGCGATCGCCCACCATATCGGTCAGCTTCTCGTGGATGTCGTCGACGTGATTGACTTCCATCTCTTCCATGAACAGGGCCTCCAGAAGGTGCAATTCAAAAAGGGGATAATACCCCTAAGATAGACAAAACTCTAATACTATAGCACCCTGCTGCCGCCATACGCAAGTAGCTAAATAAGCCCGCTCCCAAATTGACTACTTACAGACTATCGGTGTCCAAGACGATGGTGAATGGGCCGTCGTTGACAAGATCGACTTTCATATCGGCGCCAAAGATGCCGTGCGCCACGTGTTCGACATCTTGGCGAACGAGCGTCAGGAAGTACTCGTAGAGCTCGTTGGCGACATCGGGGGCGCCGGCATCCGTAAACGATGGGCGGCGACCGTGGCGGCAGTCGGCGAACAGCGTGAACTGCGACACCACGAGCACCTCGCCGTCGACATCGGCAAGCGCCAAGTTGGTCTTGCCGTTCTCGTCCTCGTTGATACGCAGCCCGCGGAGCTTGCCCCACAGCTTGTCGGCCTCGGCACGCGTATCGCCATGGCCCACACCCAGCAGCACCAGGTAGCCGCGTCCAATGCGGCCCACGCACTCGCCGTCGACCGTCACGCCGGCGTTGAGCACGCGCTGCACCACCGCACGCACGGTCTACTCCTCGCCCGTCAGCTTGGCGGACAGATGCTCGAGCGCATGGAAACGATGGCTGATGGCGTTCTTCTCGTCCGCCGTCAGCTCGGCCATGGTCTTGCCCGGCGTGTCGACCGGCAGGAACAGCGGGTCGTAGCCAAAGCCGTGATCGCCGCGGCCCTCGTGCGCGATAACGCCCTCGCAGGCGCCCTCGCCATAGGTGACCAAACCGTCCGTGTCGATGAGCGCAACGACGCTCATAAAGCGCGCGGTGCGATCCTCGTCGGCCACGCCTTCCAGGTTAACGAGCAGCTTGGCGTTGTTGGCGGCATCGTCGCCGTGCACGCCCGCATAGCGCGCGCTATACACGCCCGGCTCGCCGTCCAGGGCATCAACGACCAAGCCCGAATCGTCGGCAATGGCCATAAGACCCGTCTCCTCGACCGCAGCCTGCGCCTTGATGATGGCGTTCTCCAAAAACGTCGTGCCGTTTTCCTCGGGGTCCTCAAAATCGCCCAGCTGGCCGAGCGCCACAAAGCGCACCTCGGGCATGACCTTGCCCAAAATGGCCTCGATCTCGGTGAGCTTATGGGCGTTGCCCGTTGCCACGACGATGGTCGCCGCCGGGTCGAGGGTGTCGATGTCAATCTTCTCAAGTGCCATGACTGGCCTCCTTGTCTCTAAAGCAATGCCGAGCCGAGGGCAACGAGGGACTCCGCCTCTCCCCTCTCAATCAACGGCAGTCTTGTGTCCAGACGTCTCCACAGGTAAAACCTACCAAAATAAACCTGTCCCTTTTTGGCAGGTTAGGCGATGGCTTGGCGCTGAAGCTCGATGAGCTCGGCAATACCCTTGTCGCCCAGGTCGAGCAGGGCGTTGAGGCGTTTGCGGTCGAAGGGCGCCTGCTCGCCGGTGCCCTGGAGCTCGATCATCTCACCGGTGTCGGTGGCGACGAGGTTCATGTCGACCTCGGCATGACTGTCCTCGGAATAATCGAGGTCAAGCAGCGTATTGCCGTCGACAACGCCCATGGAGATGGCAGCCACCTGGCCGGTAAGCGGGATGCGCTCGATCTTGCCCGCCTCGACCCACATGGCGAGGGCGTCGTGCAGCGCCACCCAGGCGCCGGTGATGCTCGCTGTACGCGTGCCGCCATCGGCCTGAATCACATCGCAGTCGACGGTGACGGTGCACTCGCCGAGCGCCTTCATGTTGACGACGGTACGCAGGCTGCGGCCAATGAGGCGCTCGATCTCCATGGAGCGACCCTTGCGGTTGGCGTGCTCGCGCTTGCAGCGCTTGCCGGTCGACGCCGGCAGCATGGCGTATTCCGCGGTCACCCAGCCGGCCTTAGCTCCCTTTCGCCAGCCCGGCACGCCCTCCTCGATAGTGGCGGCGCACAGCACGCGCGTGTCGCCGAACTCGGCCAAACACGAGCCGTGGGCGTGCTTCATGACGCCACGGGTGAGCTTAACGGTGCGCAACTCGTTGGCGGCGCGACCGTTGGCGCGGTTGACCTGCATGTACTCCATAGAAATATCCTTTCGGCAAAATATGTGGCGAAGGCTTTGGCGGCTGCCTCGCATCTATTTCAGCTCATCGATATCGATATGTTCGATGCTCTTGAGCGGCTGACCAAAGATAAAGCTGCCCGCCACCGCAAACTCGGCAATGTTATCGGCCGTCGTGGCAAAACGATGCTGCGGCTCGGCGGCGTCGCCCGCCAGCTGCTCGCGGCGCGTGAGGATATCGGTCAGCTCGCGTGTGGTCTCCTCGGCGGAACTCACGACGCGCACCCCAGGCCCCAGCGCATGGCGAATAGGTCCCACGAGCAGCGGGAAATGCGTGCAGCCGAGTACCACGGTATCGATGCCACGATCGTGCAGCGGCTCGACTGTGGCGCCAACCAGCGCGCGAACGGCTGGCGTATCAAAAATATCCTCGTTCTCGAGCCACTGCTCCTGCAGATGCGCGCCCGAGGCGAGCTCGTGCTCGACGACCTCGACAAAGCTCGAGGCAGGACAGCCGTATACATCGACGCCGGCATCTAGATCCTGAATGGCGCGCGTGTAGGCGCCCGAGCGAATGGTGAGGTTGGTAGCGAGCACGCCCACGCGACGCGTACGCGTGCTGTTGATTGCTGCACGGGCACCCGGCGCGATCACGCCGATCACGGGAACGTCGAGCACCTGCTGGGCCAAACGCAAGGCCGCAGCGGTCGCCGTGTTGCAGGCGATGACCATAATCTTGACGTCGTGCTTCGAAAGCCAACGACCCGCCTGCAACGCAAACGAGCGAACCTCGTCCTCGGTGCGGGTGCCATAAGGGCAGCGCTTAGTGTCACCGAAATAGTAGACGGACTCGTGCGGAAGTGCCGTTGCGATCGCGCGCGCGACCGTCAAGCCGCCCAGGCCCGAGTCGAACACGCCGATCGGACGCGTGTCCCCGGCCATATTATCGATATCGGACATTACCTCACCAGATTCTCTCTCGAAAAATGCGACCAATCGTGATGCGTCGCGCTACGAACGGGCTGCGACCAGCAGCTCGGCCGTTGCCACCCAACCGTCGACAATCTTGCCGCGCGTAATATAGGCATTGTCGCAGGCGTCCAAGAACTCCGGGGCACCGGCGCTCGTCAGACCGTTCTCGACCAGGCAGAACATGCCAACATGGTCGGCCATGTAGAAGTCGGACTCGGAGTCGCCGAGCGCAAGCGTCTCCTCGCGCTCGATCCCCAGGTGCTCGCAGAAGCGCGCAATGGCAACGCCTTTGTTAAGACCCGCCGGATTGATGTTGAAGGCGCGACCGTCCTCGACGCGATTAAGCTCGAGCGTCGTCGGCTTGGACAGGTGCGTCAGATGGCCGTTGCAAGCCCAGACCAGACCGCAGCCGGCCTCGTCCAGGATGGCCTGGACCTCATCGTCGGGCACATCGCCGCGCATGCCGACGGTGACCTCACGGTACTTGTAGCCGGTCGACATGTCGTTGTGGTACTCGATCTTGTGCGGCCAGCGGGCAAGGATCTTCTCGCACACGCCGGTCTGCTCGATCACCTGGTGCGGAGTAAGGCCGCAGGCGGGGTCGTAAGGCATGTCGCCGGTCAGATACTCCCAATCGTTGGCTTTGAGGTCGTACATGACCAGGCCGCCCATCTCACCAATGTAGGAGTTGAGGCCGAGCACGCGCGCGTCCTCGTGGATCATGGTACGGTTGCGGCCCGAGGTGGGAACCACCTGAATACCAGCGCGAGCGAGCGCCACGACAGCCTCGACGAGTTTGGTCGAGGGGTTGCCGTCGTTGTCGCGCAGCACGCACGAGCCGGGCGCGAGCATCGTGGCATCCAGGTCGGTAAAGACGTACTTGACCTTGGCCAAGCGCTCGCGCATCTCGCCCGAAAGCTCGGCAACGGTCGGCAGGGTGTTGTGGGACATGGTTACTCCGTTTACGTAGAAGGGTTTGGACTTGGACGGCATGTTTTGATTGGGGGAACACGCTTATGGCGACAGCGTACTCAGGGCGCCGCCGCCATCATGGTTCATTAGTCAAACTGGGTAACATCGATCAGGCGATTGGCCAGCGAAAGGTCGCTCTCGATGGGCACGAACTCGTCGCCCACGTGCATGAGCTCCTCGTCACCCTTTGCCAGCAGCAAGACAATGGTGGGAGCATCGGGGTTGACGTACTCCTCGCGCGCCGCCTTGAACGCCGCATGCACAGCGGCTTCGCGATCGAGGATGATCTTGTTCGGCGTATCGTCGGGAACATGTTCGGCAAGCTCGCGACAGACCTTCATCGGGTCCTCGTGAGCTGGATCCTCGTTCGTAAAGATCATCAGGTCGGAATACGGTGCGGCCTCGCGTGGCAATTGCTCGCGGCGCTCCTGAGCCTTGCCGCCGGCGGCGCCAAACAGCGCAATGACGGGGCTAGCGGGAAACGCGCGCTTCACCGACGAGAAAAGCGAACGGAACGAAAGCTGGTTGTGCGCGTAGTCGACGACGCAGATCACGCGGCCGTCCTTCGACTCCACGACCTCCATACGGCCCGGCACGCGCAGTTTGGAGAGGCCCTTCTTGATGGCATCGATACCGATGCCGATCTCGCGCGCGGCGGCGGTAGCGACCAGCGCGTTCTCCACGTTAAAGTCTCCCGCGATACCCAGCAGGATCTTCTCCCCCGCCTCGGACTCGTCGGCACACAGGCCATGCAAGTTGAACTCGATGCTAAAGCCGACCATGCGTACGTCGCTCGCCCACAGGCTTGCCTCGGGATGCTCGACGCCAACGGTCACCAAGCGCTCGGCCGTCGACGCTGTCTCCAGCACACGGTCGACCTCTTCGGTGCCCAGATTCACCACGGCGGTCTTTGCCTGGTCAAAGATCCTGAGTTTGCTCTCAAAATAATCCTCAAACGTGGGGTGTTCAATCGGCGAGATGTGGTCGCGGCCGATGTTGAGGAAGCACGCCACGTCAAACGGCAGATTCTCGACGCGTTGGTACTTGAGCGCCTGGCTCGAGACCTCCATGACCATGGACTGGCGACCGGACGTGCGGCAGTTGGCGATATGGCGCCAGATCTCGGGGGCCTCGGGCGTAGTATTGGTGCTCTCGTAGCACTCGATGCCATCGTCGGTACTCACCGAGCCGATCATGCCGCAGGACTCGCCCGCCGCTTTGATAATCGACTGGAGCATAAAAGCGGCCGTGGTCTTTCCCTTGGTGCCGGTGATGCCCACGATCTTGACGTCGTGGTCGGGACGGTCGTAGACCTCCGGCGGCAACAGGGCCATGGCCGTGCGAACACTATCAACAACCAGCATCGCAGCACCGCTCTCCTGCGCCAGCGGCTCCAGAGACTCGACCAGCGACTCCTCGCACACAAATGCGACGGCGCCCGCATCGAGCGCCATGCTCAAAAACGCGGGCTTAAAGGCAGCACCTTTGCAAAAGAATACGTCACCTGCCGAGACCGCGCGCGAATCAAACGAGCAGCCGGTCACGGCACGCTCGTCAACCTGCTCTGATGCGCGCAGCTCGCCGCACACATCGAGAAGCTTGGCAAGCGTATCGACCGTGGTCACGGTCGCGGAATCCGAATGGTGCATCTTTCACCTTTCTCAGCCATTTGGCAGGGACGGTTTTCATAGTAACTGAAACGTGCTCGCGCAAAAACGGCTCCCG
>CABRLT010000052.1 GCA_902471785.1 uncultured Collinsella sp. | reverse complement strand
CGACCATGAAGCCGCTCGTCGCCTCGTCGGCCAATGCGCTTCCCGCTATCGCGTTTCGTCCCGAACCGGGCTTGGTCGTGTGTGACCTCGACCTTGTTCGCGAGGCGGAACCCGAGGACCTCAAGTTCGGCTATGCGGTACTTGTTGGCACCATGCTTTCGAGCAGCAAGTCCCGCTGGAATCAGTTTACTGAGACCGTCCCCGAGATTCTCGCGGGCGAGGAGGTCGCACTCGTCAATGCCGTTCAATGGTCTCAGACTGCCCGCAAGGACGTGCTGACGGCCACGAACCCGAGCGCTCGCCATGCGCTCGATTTTGGCAAGACGGGGGAGCGCACCCTGCGCGCTTGCTTGGGCGATGCCGCTTCGCAGGTCCCTGCCTACCAGCTGTTGTCCGAGGGCATGCGCTTTGAGGCGCGCCTAGCACACGATGCCTGCGACTTCGATATCGACTATGTGTTTGATCTCGATGACTGCCTGGAGGACTTTGGCATCGAGGAGCTTGCCTTCGACTTGGAGCCTGCCGCATATATCGAGGAGTTCCGCAGACAGCAGTTTGTCCGCTCGAACCGCAGCATGCTGCCGCTGCCCGCGGCGCTCGGCGCCATTCGCCTAACGAGCGTCGAGGACGAGGTTCTTGAGCGCCATGCTCACGCCTACTTGGCTTCTCGCAAAGAACTTCTCTAAGATTTATTGACATCCATCGTCTTTCGTATCATGTTGAGGGGCGGGTTTCCAATCGGTTGCGGATCGCATGCGAATCTATCTTCCGATCGAGGCCCGTCCCGTCTTTATGGAGACAATAAGAAAGGAATCTGCATGTCTGAGTTTGCTGCCGGTCCTGCCGGTCGTATCGAACGTGTCCGTGCCCTGATGGTCGAGCGCGGCTACGACGCTATCGTGGTACGCGACGAGGCCAATCTTCGTTGGCTCACGGGCGTGAAGGGCGTCTTCGACTACACCTTCGAGTTCCCGCACGCGGCGTTTATTACGGTCGACCAGTGCCTGTTCCACACCGACTCGCGCTATCTCAACAGTTTTGAGGAGAACACGCCCGCCGGCAGCCCCTGGGTCTACGACATGGACGAGGGCACCATCCCCGGTTGGGTCGCCGGCAAGATCGCGGCCAACAAATGCCGCGTCTGCGCTGTCGAGGACGATATGCAGATTAATTTCTACCAGGGTATTCAGCGCGGCTTGGAGGACCGTTCCGTCGCCTGTATGCTGCCGCTGATGCACGACGATATCCGCAAGATGCGCGCCATCAAGGACGCCGAGGAGATCGAGCTCATGCGCCATGCGCAGTCGATCACCGACGCCGCCTTCCAGCACATGCTCGGCTATATTAAGCCCGGTATGACCGAGAAGCAGGTTCGCAACGAGCTCGAGAACTTTATGTTCGCCAACGGCGCCGACAGCCTGGCCTTCGGTTCCATCGTGGCGAGCGGCCCCAACACCGCCAACCCGCATGCCGTCCCGAGCGACCGCGTGATCGAGAAGGGCGACTTCGTTCTCATGGATTATGGCGCGGGCTACTGCGACTATCGCTCCGATATGACGCGTACCGTCGTGATGGGCGAGCCCACGCCCGAACAGCTCGACCTGTACGCGCTCGTGCGCCGTGCGCACGAGGAGTGCGTCGCCGCCATCCATCCGGGCGTCGAGGGCAACGACATTTTCAAGCTTTCCAAGAAGATCATTGGCGATGCCGGCTATGGTGATTACTACAACCATGGTCTGGGCCACGGCGTGGGCATTGACATCCACGAGCTGCCCAACTTCAACCGCAGCAAGAATATCATCGAGGTCGGCTCGGTTATCACCATGGAGCCCGGCGTGTACCTGCCCGGTGTGGGCGGCGTGCGTCTGGAGGACTACGGCGTGGTCACCGAGAACGGCTACGAGCCCTTCACCAAGACACCGCATGACCTTCACGTTATCGACTGCTAGCCCTCTTCGATAGATTTTTGGGCGGGGCGTCCGGAGCAATTCGGACGCCCCGCGTTCTCTTTTTATGCGCTCTCTGCAGGCGCCGTCTGCAAGTGTATAATTTCTTTCGTATGTAATTTGGACGCTTGTGCGTTCTGCCCATAACAAGAAAGGTCGCTATGCCTACCATTTCCACCGCCGACTTCAAGAACGGCCTCGGTCTCCGCATCAAGGACAAGGTCTACACCATCGTCGAGTTCCAGCATGTCAAGCCGGGCAAGGGCGGCGCGTTTGTGCGCTACAAGACCCGCGACATCAAGAGCGGCCGCGTCGTCGAGAACACCTGCAACGCCGGCACCAAGTTCGAGAGCGTCATGCTCACCACCCGTGAGTTCCAGTACCTCTACAACGATGGCACCGACTACATCTTCATGGACAACGAGTCCTATGAGCAGGTTCCCGTTCCCGAGGACATGGTGGGCGAGAACTCCAAGTGGCTGCGCGAGAACGACATCTGCCAGCTGCTCTTCGCCGACGATGAGCTCATGGGCGTGACCCCGCCGATGTTCATCGAGACCACCATCGTCCAGACCGACCCGGGCTTTAAGGGCGACACCGTCCAGGGTTCCACCAAGCCGGCCACGATCGACACCGGCGCTGTCATCCAGGTCCCCATGTACCTCAACGAGGGCGAGGTCATCAAGGTTGACACCCGCGACGGCAAGTTCGTCTCCCGCGTCTAGCAACCAACTCTTCTAGGAGGACTCATGCCCCAGGAAATCAAGATTGACGGCATCGGCATTTCGCCCGATGTTCTGACCGCCATCGTCTCGCGCGCCGTGTCCGATGTCGAGGGCATCGCCTCCGTTGGCGTCAAGGACCTTGCCACCAACCTTGTCTCCATGATGCTCTCGTCCAAGGCCCCGGCTTCTGAGCCGGCGGTCGAGGCCGAGGTCGTCGGCGACAAGCTCGCACTCACCGTGCGCGTCGTGGTGTTCTTTGGCTATCCGTTCAAGAAACTCGCCGAGGCCGTTCGCGCTGCCGTGGTCGCCGCCATCGATGCCCAGGTTGGCGTTGAGGTCGAGCGCGTTGACGTTTGCATCGACGGCCTCGTTTTCCCCAAGGAGTAACCTTTGAGCCTTAAGGTTTATCGCGGGCGTACGCTTGCCCGCAGTCAGGCGCTGCAGCTGCTGTTCCAGGCCGAGGCCACGGACAGCCCGCTCGAGCGCGTCCTCGAGGGTGATTTCCTGATCTCGAAGGGTCCCCTCGATCCCTATGCTCTGGAGCTGTGCCGAGGTGCCTACGAGCATATCGACCGCATCGACTGTGCTCTGCGCTCCGTTGCCAAGAACTGGGATCTTATGCGCATGCCCGGCGCCGACCGCAACCTGCTGCGTATCGCCGTTTACGAGATGCGTTTCCTCACCGACGAGGAGGTCTCGGACGCCATCGTGATCAACGAGGCCGTTGAGCTTGCCAAGGCCTATGGCACCGACCAGTCCGCGTCGTTCGTCAACGGCGTGCTGGGTAAGATCGCTCGCAGCGAGGAGCTGCCGGGCGAGGACCTATACCAGGAGCTGCTGGCCGAGGATCGCGCTCGCGAGGAGGCACAGGCTGCCGAGGCTGCCGCAAAGGTTGCGGTTGCTCAGGCCGAGGCCGGCGTTCTCGACGAGGACGCTGAGGTCGCCGAGGCCGAGACCGGTACCGTCGAGGAGTAGCCATGCCAGAGGGTTCCGTCCGCAACTTCGACGAGATTTCGGACCGCTTGGACCAGATCATAGCTACCGTTCGCTCTAAGGATACGTCCTTGGAGCGTTCGCTCGATCTGTTTGACGAGGCGATTGAGCTGGGCTCCCGTGCGGTCGACATGGTCGATAAGTTTGAGCTGACGCCGCGTGAGGCCGACAAGCTCGAGCAGGAATACGATGAGGATGCGGCAAACGAATCCCAGGATAGCTAGGCCGCATCTCCGGATACGAATGGTTGATGGCATTCATGAAACGCGTGCGTCTTGATGACGAACTGATTTCACAGGGCATCTGCGCCGATCGCGCGGATGCCCTTCGCACTCTTATGGCTGGCTTGGTCTCGAGTGGCGGCGAGCGCTTGACTTCGCCGGGCCTTAAGGTGACCCCGGGCCTGCCGTTGCACGTGAAGGGGCGCATTCCCTATGTTGGCCGCGGCGGTCTTAAGCTCGAAGGCGCGCTTGATACGTTTGGTATCAATCCGACGGGCCTTGCCTGTCTGGATGTGGGCTGCTCTACCGGCGGCTTTACCGATTGCCTGCTCAAGCGCGGAGCTGCGACCGTTGTCTCGGTGGACGTTGGTCGCGCCCAGTTCGATTGGTCGTTACGTCAGGACGATCGCGTGACGCTGCATGAGCGCACAAACGTGACGCAGCTGCCTGAGCTTGGCTATGCCGGCGCCATCGACCTGGCTGTGTGTGATGTCTCGTTTACCAGCATCGCGAACATTATCGATGCGGTGCTGGCGTGCCTGGCGCCTACGGGTGCATTCTGCACGCTTGTAAAGCCGCAGTTTGAGGCTCCGGCGGCGCTGGTGGGTGAGGGCGGCATTGTGACCGATCCCGCCGTGCGCCGCGATACACTCGTTGCGGCAGTTGAACTCTTTGCTGCCAAGGGGCTGTTCCCGGTCGATGTGTGCGTGTCGCCCATTCATGGTGCCAAGGGAAACGTTGAGTTTTTCCTGTACGGCACGAGATTTGACCCCGGCGACCGCACGCAAGACGAGCTGCAATTCCAGGTATCGGTTTTGAGCGAGAAAGCTGCAACGCTATGAAGGTCTTTCTGGTTCCCAATTACTACAAGCAAGAGGCGGTTGAGAGCGGCCTGATGCTCGAGCTTTGGCTGACGCGCCAGGGCTATGAGGTCGCATGGGCTGCCGACCAGCGATCGAAGATTCAAAGCACGCCTGATATTGACGGCTCCGATCTGGTCATTACGCTCGGCGGCGACGGTACGTTGCTGCGCGCTGCCCGCATCCTCAACCATCGCGAGATTCCTATCCTCGGTCTTTCCTATGGTCACCTGGGCTTTTTAACTGCTGCGAGCCCCGAGGAGCGCGACATTCTGCAGGTCGTGAGCGACGCCCTTTCCGGCGAGCTGCACGTGAGCCGTCGCGCCACCATCGCCGCGGATATCGTGTCCGTGCGCGACGATGGCACGAAGGATGTCGTGCGCACGTTCGCCCTCAACGACATGGCGCTCACGCGCGGCCCCCTGTCCGATATGGTTGAGTTCGACATCACGGTGTCGGGCCACCATATCGATCGACTGCGTGGCGACGGCGTGGTCGTGTCCACGGCGACTGGTTCTACGGGGTACGCGCTCAGTGCAGGTGGCCCCATTGTGAGCCCCGACTATACGGGTATGGTCTGCGTACCCATTGCGCCGCACACCATTCAGGCCCGTGCCTTCTTGACTTCGCCGAGTGATGTCGTCGAAATCTTTATGTCCGATGATCGCCCGAGCGTTCCGGCGATCGCTATCGATGGACAGTTTATTACCTGCGACGGCACGGTCGAGAGCGTGGCCGTGCGCCGAGGCCCCGGCGATGTGCTGCTGCTCGACTACGGCCCCGAGAGTTTTTACAACTCGGTGAGCCGCGTATTCTACGGAGTGCGTCATGATCGATGAGCTGCAGGTTTCCAACATTGCACTCATTCGCGAGGCGACGTTGGTTCCGAGCGCGGGCCTAACGGTTCTGACTGGAGAAACCGGCGCCGGTAAGACCGCGCTGCTCTCGGCCCTCAAGCTTATTTTGGGCGAGCGTGCGGATTCTTCGACGGTGCGCGAGGGCGAGGCGCTTGCTAGCGTTGAGGCGCGGCTGTTCGACGGTCCACACGACACGGAGGGTTTCACGGTCCAGCGTAGCCTTTCTGCCGAGGGCCGCAGCCGCGTGAAGATTGACGGCCGCATCGCCAGCGTGCGCGAGCTTTCGGAGCGCGTTGGCGTGATGATGGATCTGTGCGGCCAGCACGAGCACCAGCGCTTGCTCGATCCGGCGCATCACGTTGCGATGGTCGATGCGTGGGCGGGACGTTCTGCGCTCGAGGCGCTCGAGCACTACCGTGCTTGCTTTAAAGCCTCGCGCGCGGCTGCCAAGGAGGTTCGTCGCGTCGAGGAGGCCTCGCGTGCGCAGGGGAGTCGTGTCGAGGAGGCGCGCTTCGCCCTGGAGCGCATTGCCGAGGTCGACCCCAGGCCGGGCGAGTATGAGGAACTCGAGGAACTGCTGCCGCGCTCCGAACATGCCGAGGTACTGGTTGCCACTGCTAGCGATGCCCATGCATCGCTTGTCGCCGAAGGGGGAGCGCTCGATGCCGTGAACAACGCCGTGGCAGAGCTTTCCCGTATGGCTACCGTCGATCGCAAACTGGGCGACATTGCCGATGCGCTTTCGGATGCCTGTATCTCCCTTGAGGATTGCGCGAACGAGCTTCGTGCCTATCGCGATGGGGTCGCCTTCGACCCGCGCGAGCTCGCCCGCATGCGTGAGCGGTATTCCGACCTCAAGGGGCTGTTGCGTCAGTGGGGCCCCACCATGGACGATGTTTTTGCCATGCGCGATCGCTCGCAAGAGCTGCTGTCCCTGGTCGATGATGGCGATGAACAGATCAAAAAGGCGCGTGAGGCACTCGGGAGCGCCGAGCGCGAGTTGTTTGCCGCTGCCAAGGCACTTAAGCGCGCTCGCAATACGGCGGCCCCGCGCTTCTGCCACGAGGTTGGCCGCCAGATGGCGCGCTTGGAGATGGGTAGTGCCGAGCTCGTCTGGGAGTCGCGCGATCTTCCCCGTGCTGAGTGGACGCCCGTTGGTCCTTCGAGCTACGAGCTGCTATACCGCAGCGGTGCCGGTTTGACGCCGCGCCCCCTGCGTCGAATTGCGTCGGGCGGCGAGCTCAGCCGCGTCATGTTGGCAAGTAAGGTTGTCCTCGGTAACGCGGACGGTGTCGATACGCTGGTGTTTGACGAGGTCGATGCTGGCGTCGGTGGCTCCACGGCGCGTGCGCTCGCGGGCGTGCTGGCAGATCTCGCCGCTACGCATCAGGTGATTGTCGTAACCCACTTGGCGCAGGTCGCCGTCATGGCTGACAAGCATTATGTCGTCAGCAAGGAACCGGGCGATGTTCCCCAGACGCATTTGGACGAGGTAACCGGCGAAGCGCGTACCG
>CABRLT010000051.1 GCA_902471785.1 uncultured Collinsella sp. | reverse complement strand
CGCGAGATATCGCCGCGCTCGCCTTGACCGAGTGATTCGGGGCCCACGCAGGCGAGTGCTTTGCGGGTGCGGCCCAGGCTGTCGAGCTTGGAGAACTTCTTAAAGCAGCCCTCTTCTGTAGCGCGCTCGTATTCATCGAGCGTGAATGATGGTGTGCCGAGCGGGTGCGTGCTGTCGGCGCGAAGGGCAACGTAGGGGTTGCCGGCGTAGTCGGGAATGCTGCTGAGATAAACACCGCGGGCGCGGTTGAGGTTGGGGTTTTCCACCTCGTCGATGGGGGCGGTGGAGCTGTCCTCGGCAACGTTATCGTTGGTGTTGGTCGCGGCGGATTCAGGGCCATCGCCAGAGTCTTGGCTATTTTGAGAGTCCGAGGAACTCGCTGTTCCCGATTCGAGCCGGGCGACCAGGTCCGCCTCGTCGTCGGTGCGGCTGGGGCTCTCGTTTTGTTTTTCGGCCAGAGCCGCCGCCTGTTCATCGCTTTGCGGCGACAGCAGCTTGGGAGCTCCGTCGAGCGATCCCGTAAACAGCGCAAACCCCAGCACCACGGCGGTGCCGATGGAAAGTGCTTGCTTGTAGGCGGACTTGCGCGACATTGCGGCTCCTGGCTAGATGGTTGGGAATCTACCAGTCTAGCAGGTGCCGGCAGGGGCCGTTCTATCGAACAAATACTCAAGATTTGGGATAGACGCTACTGATTCATTTGCCCCGCGGTCTAGATCGAGGTGGAGTCGAGCCAGTTGAGCTTGCACTCGAGAATGCGCTGCTCGCCGGGTTCGCTGCTACCGTCAAGTAGGGCGAGCAGCATCTCGGCTGCTTCGCGACCTTCCTGGTCGACGGGCTCGATGATGGTGGAGACGGTTGGCGTGGTGAGGTTGGTCCAGTCTTCGCAGTTGAGTCCCAAAAGGCCGATTTGCTGTGGGAGCAGATGGACCATGGACTGAAGCGCCTTATAGACGCGCGGAAGTGCCCATTGGTTTTGTACGAAGATGAGCGTGCGCTTGGCGGGGTTGAACTTGTATTTAAAGTATTCGGTGAGCTCGTTGATTGACGGCTTGTTGTGATCGATGGGAATCGCTTTGTAGAGCTGCCCGTTCGCTGCCAGCGCCTCGGCATACCCCCGAAAACGCTCCATGCGGGTGCGCATTTCGGTCATGTTGGCGGCAATGGAAAAGAAATCTTCGTAGCCGGCGTCGAGGAGTGCCTGTGTGGCGTTGTACACGCCGTCGTAAAGGTTGGTTTTGATCCAGCTGGTACCTGGGCTATAGATGGCCGCATCGAAAAAGACGACCGGCTTGCCGGCGCGTCTAATGCGGTCATGCACGGCTTTGAAGTTTGCCGTGGGCTGGATGATAAAGCCATCGACGCCCAGCGAGAGCATCTTGTCGACGTACATGAGCTCGGTCTCGGGGTTAAAGTTGCTCGTGCAAACGACCGTCTGGTAGCCCGCGGGGAGCATGACTTGCTCCATGCCATTGAGAACGAGCCCCGCCCATTTGTTGGTGTTATCCAAAATGATGATGGCAATGACGTGGGTTTGCTTGCCGGTGAGCGTCTGCGCTTGGGCGTTGGGAACGTATCCGAGTTCCTTAATGACGCGCGCGATTTTGTTCTGCGTCTTCTCGCTAAGCTTTTCTCGTTTGTCGTTGAGGTAATACGAGACGCTTGCCGTCGAGGTTCCCGCCTCTCGAGCGACGTCTGCGATCGTAACGCGCTGTTTTGCCACAGCGACTCCTTCCGACAGATGAGCATTTTCCAACATGATGACTTTGAGTCTTGGTGAAGGATACGCTTCGGTGAGCGGCTTTTTCCTTTCATATGAGTATGCAACAAATGCGGCATACGGGTGGGGTCGAAATTTGTGACCGGCATGCGCATCTGCCGTCTACCGAGAAAATCAAATACTTCTTGACTTTTGAAATCGAGGGCAAAATCGCAGGATTCATTTTTGGTTAAACGCATAACTAAATCGCATAACCAACGCTCTGACCTGCGCGTTTACCGAAATAAGCTGGCATTAAGAAAAACGAGCACCTATATTGTTCTTGTCGAAAAGACAGCAAGTCCAAACGGCAGGGGATGCTCCGGAGGCCTCCGCAAACGGTGTCTTGCGCACGCAACTCTATGAAAAGAGGGAAGCAATGAAGATCGTAGGCGTTGCCGCCTGTACTGTGGGTATCGCCCACACGTATATGGCCCAGAAGGCGATTCAGGATGAATGCGCCGCCCGTGGCATCGAGTGCAAGGTCGAGGCTCAGGGTGGCCTGGGTATCGAGAATGAGCTCACGCAGGAAGACGTGGACTCCGCCGACCTGGTCCTGGAGTCCGTCGACGTGGGTGTCGAGAACGAGGACCGTTTTGAGCAGAAGATGGCCGAGGGCAAGTTCCTGAAGGTCGGCACCTCGGATGTAATCGCCGATCCGGTAAAGATCATCGACCAGGCCATTGAGATCATCAAGGCGACGGGTGGCGCCGTTGACGCGCCCAAGGCCGAGGCCAAGGCAGAGAAGAAGGCCGTCTCCGCTGCCCCGCAGGCCCCGACACCGGCGTCCAAGCAGTCTATCTTTGCCGATCCTGGCAAGACGCTGCTCAATGCATTCAATACCGGCGTTTCCTATTTTATCCCCATCGTCGTTATCGGCGGCGTGTTTCTTGCCTTCTCGCTGGCATCCGGTACCGCCGGCGCCAACGGCATGGAGGTTACGAACCCGCTGATGGTGAGCCTTAACACCATCGGCATGGCCGGCATCTCCATGATGATCCCGGTGCTTGCGGCATACATCTCCTACTCGATGGCCGGCAAGCCCGCGCTCGCCCCCGGTTTTGTCCTGGGCTACCTGGTCAACAACGCAGTCGTTACCCCTAACGGCAACAGCGTTTCGACCGGCTTCTTGGGCGCCATGATCATGGCGGTCATCTGCGGCTACTTTGTCCGCTGGATGAAGACCTGGAAGGTCAACAACACCATCCAGACCATCATGCCCATCCTGATCATCCCGATTCTGACCTCGCTTGTCCTGGGCATGGCCTATATCTACATCCTGGCCACGCCGCTTGGCTTTGTGATGGACTGGCTCACCGGCGTGCTCGGCAGCCTGCAGGGCGGTTCCGCAGTTGTCCTGGGTCTGGTCATTGGCGTTATGACCGCCTTCGATATGGGTGGCCCCATCAACAAGACCGCCTCGACCTTCACCATGGCCATCATGGCCTCCGGCATCTATGGCCCCAACGGCATGTTCCGCGTCGCCGTCGCCATTCCCCCGATTGCCTGCGGCCTTGCTGCGCTCATCGCCAAGAACAAGTTCGATGACGCCGATCGCCAGATGGGTATCTCCGCACTGTTCATGGGCTGCATCGGCATTACCGAGGGCGCTATCCCCTTCGCGGTCAAGGACCTTGGCCACACCCTGCCCGGCATCTGCATCGGCTCTGCCGTGGGCGCGGCGCTCGCCGCCTTCCAGGGCATCGACTGCTACGTCCCGCACGGTGGCTTTATCGTCGCCCTTGCCACCAACAACGTCGCGCTGTTCTGCCTGGACATCGTGATTGGCGCCGTGGTCGCCGCTGCAATCCTGATTGCCATGAAGCCCACGCTCGACAAGCAGGCCAAGTAAACCTTTAAGGACTCCGGTTGTGCGGAGGGATGGATTTGACTCCGCACAACCGCCCCTACACAACAAAATCCATCCGTACTGATAGGGCCCACATCTGGGTCCCAGGGAACTTTTGTCAAAAATCCTCTGGAGAAGGAGAACAAAATGTCCAACCTCACCATCCGCCAGGCCGTTCAGGGCATGCTCAAACTGCAGGATAGCGGCGATCACGCAACCATGGTCGGCATTGGCCCCATGAGCCCCAACCTGATTCAGGCCGTGTTCGAGCTTGCCAAGGACGAGGATTTCCCGCCCATGTTTATCGCCAGCCGCAACCAGGTCGATATGGACGAGATGGGCGCCGGCTACGTCAACGGTTGGGACCAGACGCGCTTTGCCGCCGACATCAAGAAGGTCGCCGACGAGGTGGGTTACACCGGTCCGTACTACCTGTGCCGAGATCACGGCGGTCCGTGGCAGCGCGACGAGGAGCGTAACGCCCACCTGCCCGAGGACGAGGCCATGGAGCTCGCCCGCAAGTCCTTCGTCGCCGACATGGAGGCAGGCTTTGACCTGCTGATGGTCGACCCCACCAAGGATCCCTATCAGATCGGCAAGGTTATTCCGCTCGACGTGGTGCTTCGCCGCACGATCGATCTTATCGACTACCTTGAGCAGTACCGTCGCGAGCATAACCTGCCCGAGGTCGCCTATGAGGTCGGTACCGAGGAGACCAATGGCGGCTTGACCTCTACCGATAAGTACGAGGAGTTCATTTCTCAGCTGCAGCCCGAGCTCGAGAAGCGCGGCTGCCCCATGCCCACCTTTATCGTCGGCCAGACCGGCACCCTTACCCGCTGGACGGAGCAGGTCGGTCACTACAACTTCAAGAACGCCCGCGAGCTTGCCGATATGGCCAAGCGCTATGGCGTGGGCCTGAAGGAGCACAACGCCGACTATCTGGACGACGCGACGCTGCTCGAGCACATCCCGGCACACGTGACCGCCTCCAACGTCGCTCCGCAGTATGGCACCGAGGAGACCCGCGCCTACCTCAAGCTCTGCGCCACCGAGCAGATCCTGGTCGACAACGGTCTGTGCGATGACCCCTCCGACCTGTATCACACGCTGCTGGTCAAGGCTATCAAGACCGAGCGCTGGCGCAAGTGGATGACTGGCGACGACGTCAACCTGCAGGTCGATGACATCCTTGCCGACGATGAGCTCAGCCTGAAGATCCTGGATGTCTCCGGCCACTATGCGTTCAACGATCCCGAGGTCAAGGAGCAGGTCGAGAAGCTCTATCGCAACCTCGCTGCCCAGGACATCGACGGCAAGCGCTTTGTGATCGAGCACATCAAGCGCCCGATCAAGCAGTACGTCGTCGGTCTTAACCTCAAGGGCGTCACGACCCGCATCGAGGCCGCTCTTGCCGAGTAAGTAGCTTTTCCTACGCGACGCCGGGCCTGGGGCATGTCCCAGCTGCAGGCCCGGCACATGGGACAAAGGGGCGGTCCCTTTGTCCCATTCTTTTGAGTTTTAGCTTCCTTTGAAGGGGTTCACCATGAAGTTCTTTATCGATACCGCCAATCTGGACGAGATTGCCGAGGCCAAGAGCTGGGGCTGCCTGGCCGGTGTTACCACCAACCCGTCCCTGTACGCCAAGACCGGCGGCAAGCTTGCCGACTTTGAGCCCCATATGCTCAAGATTGCCGAGCTCTGCGAGGGTCTGCCCGTGTCCGCCGAGTCTACCGCGACTACTGCCGAGGGCATGATCGAGGAGGGCAAGCGTCTTGCCGCCCTCGCTCCCAACATCGTGGTTAAGCTTCCCGTGTGCGAGGCCGGCCTTGCCGCCTGCCGCGCCCTGGCCGACGCAGGTGTGCGCGTCAACATGACGCTTGTTTTCTCGCCGACCCAGGCCTTGATGGCCGCCAACGCCGGCGCTCGCTACATCAGCCCGTTTGTGGGGCGCTTCGATGACATCGCCGAGGACGGTATCTCGCAGCTCGACAATGTTGTGACTTGCATCAAGAACTATGACTGGACCGGCAAGAACGTCGACGACACCGTTGAGATCATCACCGCTTCGGTCCGCACGCCCAACCATGTGACCCAGGCGGCGCTGCTTGGTGCCGACATTGCGACCGTCCCCATGGCCGCTCTTAAGAAATGCTTGCATCACCCGCTGACCGACCAGGGCCTTGCCTCTTTTGAGGCTGATTGGCAGAAGGTCGTCGCTCAGGCTTAACGAGTGGATTGCCCCGGCATCGCGTCATCCGGTGCCGGGGTTGTTCTCAAGAGAGGAATTCGTATGACCAACCAGGAGCTGGCGAAGGTCGCCAATGAGGTCAGGAAGGGTGTCGTGACTGCGGTTCACGCGGCCAAGTCGGGACATCCGGGTGGATCGCTCGGTGCTGCCGACATCATGACGTATCTGTACTTTGAGGAAATGAATATCGATCCTGCTGACCCTCACAAGGCCGATCGCGATCGCTTTGTGCTCTCCAAGGGTCACGCGGCGCCGGGCCTGTATTCGGTGTTGGCAAATCGCGGCTATTTTCCCGTCGAAGAGCTCGAGACGCTCCGCCATATTGGCAGCCGACTGCAGGGCCATCCCAACATGAACGACACCCCGGGCATCGATATGTCCACCGGATCGCTCGGTCAGGGTATCTCCGCCGCGGTTGGAATGGCACTCGCCGCAAAGCACTGGGGTGACAGCTACCGCGTCTACACGTTGCTGGGCGACGGCGAGTGCGAGGAGGGCCAGGTGTGGGAGGCGGCCATGTTTGCCGGCAACCATGCGCTCGACAATCTTGTTGCCGTCGTCGACCACAACGGCTTGCAGATTGACGGCACGATCGATGAGGTCAACTCGGCCATGCCGCTCGCTGACAAGTTCCGCGCCTTTAAGTGGCATGTGATCGAGCTAGCCGATGGCAACGACATGACACAGATTGAGGCGGCTTTCGCCGAGGCTCGTGAGGTGACCGGCGTGCCCGTCGCTATCATCGCCGAGACGGTGAAGGGCAAAGGCGTCTCCTTTATGGAGAACCAGGTTGGCTGGCATGGCAAGGCGCCCAACGATGAACAGTTTGAGCAGGCCATGGCCGAGCTTGCGGCAGCAGGAGAGGAGCTCTAATGGCAGAGGTCAAAAAAGTCGCCACGCGCGTAAGCTACGGCGAGGCGCTCGTCGAGCTGGGCAATGAGCACGATGACTTTGTAGTGCTCGATGCCGACCTGGCTGCCGCTACGCAGACGGGTAAGTTTAAGGCTGCGCACCCTGAGCGCTTCTACGATGCCGGCATTGCCGAGAGCAACTTGATGGGGCTCGCCGCCGGCATTGCGACCACGGGCCACGTCGCCTTTGCGAGCACCTTTGCCATGTTCGCCGCCGGCCGCGCGTACGAACAAGTGCGTAATTCCATTGGCTATCCGCACCTCAACGTCAAAATCGGTGCCACGCATGCGGGTATCTCGGTCGGTGAAGACGGCGCCACGCATCAGTGCTGCGAGGACATCGCGCTCATGCGCACGATCCCGGGTATGACGGTAATCGTTCCCGCCGATGACATCGAGGCTC
>CABRLT010000050.1 GCA_902471785.1 uncultured Collinsella sp. | reverse complement strand
GACCTCCTTCTCGCCCAGGATGAGCATGTAGGGCACGCGGTCGATGCTGCGGGCCTCACGGATCTTGTAGCCGATCTTCTCATCGCGGTCGTCGCAGACTACGCGAATGCCGGCCTCCTCCAGCTTGGCGCACACCTCGTGGGCGTAGTCGCGGCTCTTCTCGGACACGGGAAGGGCCTTCACCTGCACGGGAGCCAGCCAGGTGGGGAACTTGCCCGCAAAGTGCTCAATCAGAATACCGATGAAGCGCTCGATGGAGCCAAAGCACACGCGGTGCAGCATGATGGGGCGCTTCTTGGTGCCGTCGGCGTCCACGTACTCCAGGTCAAAGTTGAGCGGCATCTGGAAGTCGAGCTGGACGGTACCGCACTGCCAGGTACGGCCGAGCGAGTCCTCCAGGTGGAAGTCGATCTTGGGGCCGTAGAAGGCGCCGTCGCCCTCGTTGACCTCGTAGTCCATGCCCAGCTTCTCCAGAGCGGTGCGCAGGCCCTCCTCGGCGCGAGCCCAGTCCTCGTCCGAACCCATGGAGTCCTCGGGGCGGGTGGAAAGCTCAACGTGATACTTAAAGCCAAACTTTTGGTACACAGAGTCGATAAGGTTGACCACGCCCACGATCTCATCGGTCAGCTGGTCGGGACGCACAAACAGGTGGGCGTCGTCCTGGTTAAAGCAGCGTACGCGGAACAGGCCGTGCAGGGCGCCGCGCAGCTCGTGACGGTGTACCAGGCCAATCTCGCCGGCGCGAATGGGCAACTCGCGATAGGAGTGCGGCTTAGAGGCGTACACCAGCACGCCGCCCGGGCAGTTCATGGGCTTAATGCAGTACTCTTCGTCGTCGATGACGGTGGAGTACATGTTGTCCTTGTAGTGGTCCCAGTGGCCCGAGGTCTTCCACAGCTGCTTGTTCATGATGAGCGGCGTGGAGATCTCCACGTAGCCGGCCTTGTGGTGAATCTCGCGCCAGTAGTCCAGCAGCGTGTTCTTAAGGATCATGCCGTTGGGCAGGAAGAACGGGAAGCCGGGGGCCTCGTCGCGCATCATAAAGAGGTCCATCTCGCGGCCGATCTTGCGGTGGTCGCGCTTCTTGGCCTCCTCCAGCATGTGCATGTGCTCGTCGAGCTCCTCCTTGGTGGCAAAGGCGACGCCGTTGATGCGGGTGAGCATCTTGTTGTCCTTGTCGCCCTTCCAGTAGGCGCCCGAGACGCCGGTGAGCTTAAAGGCCTTAAGGGCCTTGGTGTAGCAGATGTGGGGGCCGACGCACATGTCGATGTAGTCGCCCTGCTGGTAGAAGGTGATGCGGGCGTCGTCGTCCAGGTCGCCGATGTGCTCGACCTTGTACTTCTCGCCGCGCTCCTCCATAAGGGCGATGGCCTCGGCGCGGGGCTTCTCGTACACGGAGAACTTAAGGTTCTCCTTGACGATCTTTTTCATCTCGGCCTCGATCGCGGGGAAGTCGTCCTCGCTGATCTTGACGCCCTCGGGCAGGTCGACGTCATAGTAAAAACCGTTGTCGGTCGCGGGGCCGTAGGCAAAGTCGGCCTGAGGGTACAGGCGCTTGATGGCCTGCGCCATGATGTGCGCGGCAGAGTGGCGGATGACGTGCGTGACCTCGTCCTGCGGGAGCTCGGCCACCGAACCGTCATTGTAGAGTGCCTTCATGGGTATGTTTTCTCCTCTCGGATGCCTGGTGCAAGTGCGTGCGATGCGCTCGGCATTTTTGACTTGCATCATTATAGGCAGGTTGCCTTGGTATACAAGCGCCCGCCGCACCTTAATGTTGCCCGTGGCTTGTGGCCGGCCCGACGATGGATGCGTTACTGGATGCGAGTTCGGCAGTAGGGGCAGACCTTCCAGTGCGCGTCGAGCGGGCGATGGCAGCTGGGGCACACGTTACGAACCTGGGTGTCGCACACGGGGCAGACGACAAAGTCCTTCTCGATGGGGGCGCCGCACTGCGGGCAGGTGCCGTACTGGGCAAGCTGGCGCTCGCGCAGGGCCATGTCCAGCTCCTGCTCCTCGCGGTCGGCCGCGTAGGAGTGCGGGCGCAGGACCAGGTAGGCGATGAGGCCAACAAACGGGATGAGGGCGATGATGCCCCATGCCACGTAGGCGCTGGCACCGCGGCGGCGAGCGTCGATGAACACATAGACGACCGACAGCACGTACAGGGCGATGATAAAGCCAACAAAGGCATAGATGACGCCCATAAGCTGCGGCGACATGAGCTCGGAGATGTACTTGGACATTGCGGGTACCTTTCGGAATATTAACATTTTCGGACAAGTTTACCACGGGGTTTGTTTATATGGGACCACGGCTAGGGGCGGGGCTGGCGCGGACACAAACATCTCAATCTGTAACAGGTGGGAGCGGAATCCGGGTCTAGATGTTACGGATTTAGACGAACGGGTGCGCCGTCAGACTAACGTCCCAATCTGTAACATCTGGAGCCCAAATCCTCGTCTAACTGTTACAGATCGAGACAAACGGTTGCCGTAGTTGTCGGCAGACGAGGTCACCGATGGTCCTGTGTCTCCCCTCGCCTGCCGTTGGCGGATGCTGCGGGGCTGTTCACCGCATTGCCGCTGCGCTGGGAGTGTGCAGACCGTAGGATGGTCCTATTGACAGCCTGTCAACTTGTCTGGGAGGCACCGTGGCAGAAACGTTTGATATCGCAATTGTGGGCGCGGGCATCACCGGGTGCGCCATCGCGCGTCAGCTCGCGCGATTTGACTTGTCCATTTGCGTGATCGAGGCGGCCAACGACATCGCCCTGGGCGCGTCGAAGGCCAACGGCGGCCTAGTGCACGCCGGCTACGATCCGGCGCCGGGCACCGTAAAGGCGCAGGTCAACGCCCGCGGCTGCGAGCTGTATGGCACCTGGGCCCAAGAACTTGGCTTTTTGTTCCGCCGCACCGGGTCGATGGTGCTGGGGTTTAACGACGAAGACCGCGCACACCTGGAGAAGCTGCGCCGCAATGGGCTGGCGAGCGGCGTACCCGAGATGTCGATTATCGGCCCCGAGCGCATCCACGAACTTGAACCGCGTGCCAGTGCCGACGCAGCATGCGCGCTGTGGTGTCCCTCGACCGGTTACGTTGACCCATTTGAAGTGGCCATCGCCACGCTGGAGAACGCGGTTGCCAACGGCGTGACGTTTATGCGCTCCGCACCGGTGGAGGCCATTGAGGTCGCTGGCTCGGATGACGAGGACGTTTCAGCCGACGGCAAGGTCCGCGCACGCTTTACGCTGTTGACGCCCGCCGGCGACGTGCGTTGCCGTTACCTGATCAACGCCGCGGGCAACGGCGCCGCGGAAATCTCGCATATGGCGGGCGCCGAGGACTTCCAGATGGTCTGGCGCCAGGGCAACATCGTGGTGCTGGACAAGGAGCCTCGTGCGCTCATGCCGCTCTACCCCGTTCCAACGCCGGTGTCCAAGGGCGTTATCGTCACGGGTACCGTACACGGCAACACCGTGATTACCGCGACCGCTGCCGTGCGTGAGCCCGGCGACACGCAGACCTATGCGAGCGATGTCAATGCGCTGCTGAGCGGCGCGCGCAAGCTGGTACCCGATCTGGACACGCGTCGCGTGGTGCGCGCGTTTGCCGGTGGACGCCCGGTCATTAAGGGAACGAATGACTTTTTTATTGGACAGTCGGCCGTGGTGCCGGGACTGTTCCAGGCGGCGGGCATTCAGTCGCCGGGCGTGGCGAGCGCGCCGGCCATTGCCGAGCGCATGGAGCAGGTACTGCGCGATGCTGGCGTGGCCCTGCGCGAACGGGACGATTGGGACCCGATTCGCCGCGCGCCGGACGACTTTGACCGCGCGCCGCTTGCACGCAAGGAAGAGCTCATCGAGTCCGACCCTGCATGGGGGCAGATCGTCTGCCGCTGCGAGACGGTGCCCGAGGCCGAGATCGTGGCCGCGATTCGACGCCGCCCGGGAGCGGTTTCGGTCGAGGGCGTCAAACGCCGCTGCCGTGCGGGCATGGGCCGCTGCCAGAGCGGCTTTTGCCAGAGCCGCGTGGTGGCGGTTCTGGCCCGCGAGCTGGGCTGCGACCCCAGCGAAGTGCTGTTGGAGGATGCCGGATCTTGGCTGGTCGAAGGACCACTGAAGGGGGTGCGCTAGAATGGCGACGCTTGATATACGCGACGGGCGCGCAGAGGCAGGAACTACCGAGGCGGTGCAGATGCAGGCGTTCGACGTGGTCGTTATCGGCGGCGGCCCTGCCGGCATGGCGGCCGCGCTTGCCGCGTATAAGGCCGACGCGCGCGTGGTTATCGTGGAGCGTGAGCAACACTTGGGCGGCATCCTGCGCCAGTGCATCCACCCCGGTTTTGGCCTTTCGCACTTTAAGCAGGAACTCACCGGTCCCGAGTACGCGCAGCGCTTTATCGACCAGGTGCGCGAGACCAACATTGCGCTGTACTTGGGCAGCATGGTGCTTGGGATTGATTCGGACGAGGGCGCGAGCGCTTCGGGCGTGGACGAGGCCGCGGGAGATGCCGCAGTCCACACCGTCACGCTCATGAGCCGCGCAGGCATGCTGCAGCTCACCGGACGCGCGGTCGTCCTTGCCATGGGGTGCCGCGAACGCACCCGCAGTGAGATCAAGATTCCCGGCAGCCGACCCGCCGGCGTGTTTACGGCCGGCCTGGCGCAGCGATACATCAATATCGAGAACCTCAAACCTGGCTCGCGCGCCGTCATTTTGGGCTCGGGCGACATCGGACTCATCATGGCACGCCGCTGCACGCTCGAGGGGATTTCGGTCGAGGGCGTGTACGAACTCATGCCGTACGCTAACGGCCTGCGCCGCAACGTCAAGAACTGCCTGGACGACTTTGGCATTCCGCTGCACCTGTCCACCACCGTGACGCGCGTGATCGGACGCGATCGCGTGGAGGCCGTCGAGGTAAGCCAGGTCGACGAGCACCTGGCGCCCATTGCCGGGACGGAGCGCATCGTTCCGTGCGACACGCTGCTGCTTTCGGTGGGTCTGATTCCCGAGAACGAGCTTTCGGTTGCCGCGGGCGTGGAGCTGGACCCACGTACGCGCGGAGCCGTGGTGGACCAGAATCTGCAGACGGGCGTGCCGGGCATCTTTGCCTGCGGCAACGTGCTGCACGTGCACGATCTGGCCGACAACGTGACGGCCGAGTCCGAGCGTGCCGGTGCGGCTGCGGCGGCGTATGCGTTGGGGAACGGAGCGAATGTAGAAGCCGGCCCTGCGGGCCCGGGCTGCCAACTCACGGTCTTCCCTGCCGGCATTGCGGGCTACGCATTGCCGGGGCGCATTACGGCTGTGGCACTCACCAAACTCAACTTCCGCGTGCGCCGACCGGTCGACGCCGCCCGCGTGCGCATTCTGGCAGGCGACGAAGAACTATTCGCTGGCAAGGTCCGCCCGTTTAAACCGAGCGTAATGGAAAGCTTCCCGCTGCCGGCAAAGGTGATTCAGCGCGTACTCGACCTGGGCGTTAACGAGATTGTCCTGTCCGTCGACCCCGTTGAGGAGGCGTAAAGCCATGAGCGCAAATGTGATCGAGACGCTACAGTTCAACTGCACCACCTGCCCATCCGAATGCCTCCTGACCGTGGAGGTGGAGCGCGACGCAGACGGCGCCGCGGTAGAGGTGCGCTCCGTAACCGGCAACAACTGCCCGCGTGGCGATACGTTCGCGCACCAGGAACTCACCTGCCCCATGCGCGTGCTCACCACCACCGTGGCCGTATCCGGCGGCGACGAGGCGCTGCTGCCCGTGCGCACGGCCGAAGCCATCCCGCTCGAACTCCACGCCAAGGCGATGGACCTCATCCGCGGCCTAGTGGTCAAAGCCCCCATCCGCATGGGCGACGTAGTCCTCCCCAACCTCCTAGACACCGGTACCGACCTCATCGCCAGCATGGACATCGACTCTGCATAGGTAGCTCATTTGGGACGGGGCTCTTTTAGCTACCCCGCCATCCACCCCGCCCCTCCTCAATTGCGGTGGAATAGTTCCTGATTTCCGCCAAAACCCCGGCACCCAGGAACTATTCCACCGCAACTATCCTTGGAATCGGTATTTGGCTTGTTCCTACTTTAGTGCCAATTCAAAACTATGCCGGATTACGGGGCTGATTCGGAGACCCCCATCCATACCGGCAATTTTCGATTTTTGATAAGCCCTCTACCTGCGCTTTTTATTTCGCGATTTTTCCCATGGTCAAGTAATACAGGTCCAGTCCCGTAATCCGCCATACTTTTGAAACCAGCCCATTTGAGACGGGCCTCTTATGACTACTTTTGCCCGAACGTTCGCTAGGCTGGCCATGCCAAGGAGTGTCCCAAAGTGCCGGCATAAAAGGAACGTCCCCATGTGCCGGGCTTGGGATACCATGGTGGCAACCTAGCGAAAGGACGATGTATGGCACATGTCGATGACCAGCGTGTGGCGCGCGTGCTCGATGCGCTCGAGGCTCAGCACCCCGGCGCGCAGCTGCTTGTAAACGACCCGTGGTCAATCTACTATCTGACCGGCTTTTATGCCGATATGTTCGAGCGTTTTTGTGGCGTGCTGCTCGCAAGCGATGCCGAGCCGGTGATCTTGGTCAACGCCCTGCACCAGCTGCCCGAGTATGACAATGCCCGCGTTGCCTATCACACCGATACCGACGTCGTGACCGATGCCATCGCACGAGAGGTCAATCCGACTAAGCCGCTCGGTATCGACACCGTCATGCGTTCCGGCTTTTTGATGCCCCTTATGGATCGTCACGCCGCGAGCGAGTTCTTCCTGGGCGACTTTGCCGTCACCGCCGCACGCACCCACAAGGATGAGGCCGAGCAGGAGCTCATGCGCGCGTCCTCGGCCGCTAACGACGCCGTGATGGCCGACGCTATCAAGCTCGTTCACGAGGGCGTGACGGAGCGCGAAATTGCCGACCAGATGCTCGGTCTGTACCGCAAGCACGACTGCGAGGGCTTTAGCTTTCCGCCCATCGTGAGCTTTGGCGCCAACGCCGGAGACCCGCATCACGAGCCCGACGACACCGTACTCAAGTGCGGCGACGTGGTGCTGTTCGACATAGGCGGACGTCGCCGCAACTACTGCTCGGACATGACGCGCACGTTCTTTTGGGGCGAGCCGGACGAGGAGACGGCACGCATCTACGACATCGTGCGCCGCGCCAACGAGGCTGCCGAGGCGCTCATCGCCCC
>CABRLT010000049.1 GCA_902471785.1 uncultured Collinsella sp. | reverse complement strand
TTGACCACGCGGCTCATCATGTCGCCCGAGCTGTTGCGATCAAAGTACGCAAAGCTAAACCGTTCGTACTGATCGAACAGGTCCTCGCGCATTTTGGACTCCATGCGCGCGCCCATCACATGACCCCAATAGCTCACAAAATAGCGGCAGGCGCAGCGGATGACATACATCAGCACCAGTCCCACCGCGATCATACCGAGCGCCTGCATAATAGCAGCCTGACCCTGAGTAAAGAGCCCGCCGGTCAGATTGCGCAAGATAATGGGGAACGCCAGGTCAATGGCGGCAAGCACCAGAGCACAAAGAGTATCAGCAACAAAAAGCCCCATCTGGGGCTTGTAATACGAAAGAAACCTCTTAAACATAGTCACCTTACGCGGTTTTACCAAACCGCGTTTCGTCTCGACGCTGCAAGTGCTCCATTTGGACAATCTGGCCTTCAATCGTCGGTCGCGTATATCCATACGCTTCCCTTCTCTTTTAGGCCACCTTGTCTCAAATGGAGCACTTTCGCTGACTTACACAAACCTGCGGGATCATCCCCGCTCGTTAAAGTTCCGCTCCACCCAAACGATGAGCAATGCTGTCGCAAGCCAAGGCGCCCACGACGGTCTTGGCGTCTTCGATCTTGCCGTCGAGCACGGCGTCGATCAACTCGTGCAGCGGCACCAGGTCCACGTTGACAAACTCGTCATCATCGGGGTTGGGCGCGTCGAACTCGAGCTTGGTAGCCAGGTAGATATGAATGATCTCGTCGCAGAAGCCGCAGGTCGTGACAATCGACGTCAAAAAGCGAATGCGACCGGCCCTAAAGCCCGTCTCCTCGTGCAGCTCACGCTTGGCGCAATCAAGCGGATCCTCGCCCGGGTCGAGCTTGCCGGCGGGAATCTCGACTGTTACGCGGTCGATGGCAGTGCGGTACTGACGCACCAGCACAATCTTGCCGCTCTCGGTCAGCGCCACCACGGCCGCCGCACCCGGATGACGAATGATGTCGCGGGCGCTGCGGTGGCCGTTGGGCAGCTCCACCTCAAGACGGTGGACGTCGAGGATCTTGCCCTTCCAGGCGCACTCCTCCGAAAGAATCTTCTCGTGCAGCTCGGCATCGTGCGGGTCGTCATCGCCCAGCACCAGCACCGGCTCGTCAGCGACCTCGCCGCCAGGCTCGCCCTCGGCGTGCCCATACACGCGGCTGTCCTCCTCGACGATCTGCGCATCCACGAGCTCTTCGTTCTTCTCGTCCATCCATCTCATTCCTCTCGGACTTTAGGCATCCCAGGCGTCGCGGCCGCGCAGCGCGCGCAGGCCGATGTCGTGACGCAGGGTCTTGCCCTCAAAATCAATCTTCTCGCAGGCCTCGTAGGCAAGGTTGCGAGCGTTCTCGAACGTGTCGCCCAGAGCGGTCACGGCAAGCACGCGGCCACCATTGGTCACGAGCTGGCCGTCCACCACGGCAGTGCCCGCGTGGTACACGGTCACGTTCTCCATGGCCTCGGCATCGGCGATACCGGTGATGACCTTGCCCTTCTCGTAGCTGCCGGGATAGCCCGCGCTCGTCAGGACAACGGCCACGGCCCACTCGTCACGCCAGTCGAGCTCAATCTGATCGAGCTCGCAGTTGGCGCAGGCGAGCATGACCTCGACCAGGTCGTTCTTAAGGCGCGGCAGCACGACCTGCGTCTCGGGATCGCCAAAGCGGGCATTGAACTCCAGCACCTTGGGGCCGGCAGGCGTGAGCATAAAGCCGCCGTACAGGCAGCCGCGGTAGTCGATACCCTCGGCAGCGAGCTCTGCCACGGTCTGCTCCATGACCGCCACCATGGTGGCGTGCTCCTCGTCGGTCACGATGGGCACCGGGCTGTAGACGCCCATGCCGCCGGTGTTGGGGCCCTTGTCGCCCTCGAGCGCGCGCTTGTGGTCCTGCGAGGTGGCCATGGGGCGCACGGTCTTGCCGTCGGTAAAGGCCAGCAGCGAGCACTCGGGGCCGGTCAGCATCTCCTCGATGACCACAGTATTGCCGGCATCACCAAAGGTGCCGCCAAAACACTCGCGCACGGCCTCTTCGGCCTGATCGAGCTCAGTCGCCACGATAACGCCCTTGCCCGCGGCAAGGCCGTCGGCCTTCACGACCAGCGGAGCGCCCTGCTCGCGCACGTAGGCGAGAGCCGAAGCCTCGTCGGTAAACGAACCATAGGCTGCCGTCGGGATACCGGCGCGCTCCATGAGCTGCTTGGAGAACAGCTTGGAACCCTCCATCTGGGCGCCCTCGGCACCCGGGCCAAAGCAGGGAATACCTGCCGCGCGCACGGCGTCGGCCACGCCCGCCACGAGCGGAGCCTCGGGGCCAATTACCACGAGTCCGCATCCGTGGCTCTGCGCAAACGCCGCCACGGCCGCAGGATCGCAGTCGTCGAGAACAACGTTCTCGCCGCAGCTCGCGGTGCCGCCGTTACCCGGCGCAATGTAGAGCTTGCCGGCGCGCGGTGATGCTGCGAGCTTAGCTGCCAAAGCATGCTCACGGCCGCCGCTGCCCAACAACAGGATGTCGATGGTTTGAGTGTCCGCCTTCAAGGGTGCCTCCTCTATGGATGAATGGCCCGCTCCGCGCGAGCCCTTTGCAAGCAAATATACCCCTCGGCCGCCCGTCCGGGCTGCAAAGGGGTATATCGCAATAACCAAATAGTCCCGATTACTTCCAGAATCGGTTGATGATCTGCTCGCGACCAGCGCCAACGCCAATAAACGTCACGCGGGTGTGTGCCAGATCCTCGATAAACGCCACGTAGTCCTGAGCCTCTTGCGGCAACTCGTCAAAGCTGCGGCAACCGGTGATGTCGCACTTCCAGCCGGGAAGCTCCTCGTAGATGGGCTTGGCATGCTCAAAGCGCACCTGATGCTCGGGCACGCTGGTGTAGCGCTCTCCATCGACGTCGTAGGCCACGCACACCTTGATGGTGTCGAAGGCCGAAAGCACGTCGAGCTTGGTCACGGCGATGTCGGTGAGGCCGATAGTGGGCGATAGGGCCGTCAACCCAGCCGCAACGACGACGGCGACCGGTGGTCACGCCGTACTCATAGCCCTCCTCGGTCAGCGTGTGGCCAGCCTCGGACTCATAGGAAAGCTCGGTGGGCATGGGGCCCGAACCGACGCGGGTGATATAAGCCTTCATGACGCCCAGCACGCGATCGACGTTCTTCATGCCGACGCCGGAGCCGGTGATGGCGCCGCCGGCGGTGCAGTTGGAAGACGTCACGTACGGATAGGTTCCGTGGTCGATGTCGAGCAGCGTCGCCTGGGCGCCTTCAAACAGCAGGTTCTTGCCCTCATCGATCATGTTGTTGAGCAGCAGGCTCGTCTCGGTGATGTAGGGACGCAGGCGCTCGGCCATCGGCAGGTACTCGTCGCAAATCTGGTCCGCGGTGTAGGTGGGCAGGTTGTAGATGAGCTCGAGCTCGGGGTTCACGCGGGCGAGAGCGGTCTCCAACTTGTCGCGGAACAGCGTCTCGTCCAGCATGTCCTGCATGCGCAGGCCAATGCGGGCCATCTTGTCCTGATAGCACGGACCGATGCCACGCTTGGTGGTACCGATGTTCTTCTTGCCGAGCTTCTGCTCAAAGGCGCCATCCAGATCGATGTGGTACGGCATGATGACATGCGCGTTGCCGCTAATCTTGAGGTTCTTGGTGGTGATGCCGTCGGCCTCGAACATGTCGATCTCCTCAAGGACAACCTTGGGGTTGACGACGCAGCCGTTACCGATCACCGACACGTGGTCGGAATACATGATGCCGGAGGGCACCTGGTGCAGGCCGTACTTTTTGCCGTTGACGACGATGGTGTGGCCGGCGTTGTTGCCGCCCGAATAGCGCACGACGGCATCAAAGTCGCCGGCGACCAGGTCGCAGATCTTACCCTTGCCCTCATCGCCCCACTGGGCACCGACCAAAACGGTTGACGGCATGTTTACTCCTCACATTCATGGACTGTCTACGCGCCATGCCGGCACGCAGAAGCACAAAACATTCCCAGTATACCCGTGCAACGGGCGCCTGTCCTACTCCTCGGCATGTGCCCCATCAAGCTCATAGAACTTGGTGGATGCCGGCAGGAACATCAGGTCGACGTCGCCGATCGGGCCCGAACGGTTCTTGGCCACGACGATACGCGTAACGCCCTCGTCGGGTCGATCGTCGCGCGAGGCTTCGGCCTCGTCGGCGGAGCGGTCCAAGAACATGACGATATCGGCGTCCTGCTCGATGGAGCCCGATTCACGAAGGTCGGAAAGCTGCGGGCGCTTGCCGGTACGGGATTCGACCTGACGCGAGAGCTGCGACAGCGCGATGAGCGGGATCTTGAGCTCCTTGGCCATGATCTTCAGACCACGCGACATCTCCGAAACCTCGACGGTACGGCTCTCGGAGCGGCGTCCCGGCGGAGGACTCACCAGCTGCAGGTAGTCCAGGATGATGATTGCCTTCTCCTTGTTATGGAGCATACGGCGGCTCTTGGCGCGAATCTCGGTCACTGTGGTGCCGGGCGTATCGTCAATCAGAATATCGAGCTTGGACAGCGTCTGCGTGGCCTCATTGATGTTGGCCCACTGCTCGGGACTAATGCGGCCCGTACGGAAGTCGCTGATCGAGATCATGGCATAGGCGCAAATCAGACGCTGGGCAATTTCCTTGCCCGACATCTCCAGCGAGAAGAAGCCGACGGTATAGCCCGCGGCGGCGGCGTTGAGCGCCAAGTTCAGGGCGAACGACGTCTTACCAACGGCGGGGCGGGCGCCGATAATGATGAGCTGGCCCTCGCGGAAGCCCATGAGCATACGGTCGAGCGACGGAAAGCCCGTGGGCACGCCTGCAGCCTGACCGCCGGCCTTGCACACTTCCTCGGCCTCGTTATAGGCCTCGACCATAAACTCGGTCAGCGTCTTGTAGCTCGACTTAACCTCACGCGCCGTGACCTTGAGCAGTTTGCTCTCGGCCAGCTCCACGACCTCTTTGGTGTCGGTGGGGGCGTTGTAGGCCAGCGCGTTGATCTCGTTGGTGGCGCCAATCAGCTCGCGCAGCATCGAGTCGCGGCGAACGATGGCGGCATGGTGCTGCCAGTTGACGAGCGACAGAGTCTGTCCCATCAGCTCCAAAATGTACGCCTCGCCGCCCACGGCATCGAGCTTGTTGATGCTTCGCAGGTAATCGATCAGCGAGATAGAGTCAATGGGGATGCGACTGTTATACATATCGACCATCGCGGTATAGATGGTCTTATGAATGGGCCGGTAGAAGTCATCGGGCTGCAGCTCGACCTGGGCCTCTTCGACCACATCGGGCGAGAGCAGCATAGCGGCCAGCACGTTGGCCTCTGCATCTTGGTTTTGGGGGAGACCCAACTTGGAGCCACGGTCCTCGACCGTCAGCCCCGTCTCCCTATCGTCATATGCCATGAGCATCCTCATTCATATCGCTTGCGAGCATCCATAGTATCAGCCACGGCTATAAATCGAGCCGCGCCTTGGCAATCATCACCGAACCAAACGGATGAACGGTCCTATACACGGGACCGCATCTCAATGACTGCTATGAACTCACCCGGCGCAAAAAATAAAAGGGCGCCCTGGTCTCCCAGAGCGCCCTTCTTAGAACAAGATTGTTGCGTTGCAGCAAATGCTACTCGGCAGCAGCCTCGGTCTCGACCTCGGCGGTCTCGGTCTCGGCGACCTCAGCGGTCTCCTCAACCTCAGCCTCGGCAGCGAGCTCCTCGGCGGTAACGCCGACGAGAACGACAACCTCGGCCTTGATCTCGCGGTACAGCGAGATAGCGACGGTGTGGGCACCGGCAACCTTGATGGGCTTACCGAGCTCGACGCGCTTGCGGTCGATATCCATACCGAGCTGATCCTTGATGGCGTCAGCGATCATGGCGGCGGTAACGGAGCCAAAGAGGATGCCCTCGTCGCCAACCTTGACGTCAACGGTGACCTGCTTGCCCTCGAAGGCAGCCTTGGTCTCGTTGGCGGTAGCCAGACGGACGGCCTCGCGCTTGGCGATGTTGTTGCGACGCTCGTCAAGCTGCTTGAGGTTGCCCTTGGTGGCGGCAACAGCGAGCTTCTTGGGGAACAGGAAGTTCTCAGCGTAACCCTGAGCGACCTCTACGACGTCACCCTCGCCGCCCTTGCCCTTGATCTCATCGAGAAGAATAACCTTCATGATGCGTCTCCCTTCTTAGCCGCGGTCGCGGTTGCCACGAGAGGAAACCACGGGGACGGTGTACGGCAGGAGAGCCATCTCGCGGGCGCGCTTGATGGCGTTGGCGATGTCATGCTGATGCTGCGTGCAAGCGCCAGTGACGCGACGGGGCTTGATCTTGCCACGGTCGGTCATGTACTTACGGAGAAGCTGAGTGTCCTTATAGTCGATGAACTCAGTGTTCTCCTTGCAGAACTGGCAGTACTTACGACGCGGCTGACGTGCAGAATAATCATTAGCCATGTCAAAATACCTTTCGTTTGGCAACTTCGGCGAGCCGAAGCCGCCTCTCACTCAAAAATAGGTGAACAACCCTTAGAACGGGATGTCCTCATCGTAGACGTCGACCGCGGGCGGCGTAGCCACCGGTGCGGCAGGACGTGCTGCGGGCGCGGGAGCTGCGGGGGCGTAACCGCCCTGATCGTAGCCACCCTGGCCACCACGGGAGCTCATAAACTCGATCTCATCGACGATGACCTCAAGCTTGCTCCTGCGCTGACCGTCGCGCTCCCAAGAGCTGTAGCGCAGCTTGCCCTCGATCGCGACCTTGTTTCCCTTTGCCAGGAAACGGCTCACGGCCTCGGCGCGGGTGCCGAACATAGTGCAGTCGACAAAGTTGGGATAGTCCTCCCACTCGCCAGTCTGCGCGTTGCGGCGACGATCGTTCACGGCGACGCCAAAGGACAGAACCTGGGTTCCGCCGGCGGTGGCGCGCAACTCGGGATCGCGGGTGAGGTTACCGGTGATGTTCACTCGATTGATGCTCATAACTCACTACTTCCTCTTGGGGCACAAGCCCAGTCCAAAACGACAGTCTTACTCCTGGTCGTCGCGACGGACGATCATGTGGCGGACCACAGCGTCGGTGATGCGCAGGACGCGATCAAGCTCGGCGATCTGGGTAGGATCTGCGTGGAAGTTGATGAGGGTGTAGTCACCATCGGTGAGGTCGTTGATCTCGTAGGCGAGCTTGCGCTTGCCCCACTCGTCAACGGAGTCGACCTTGCCAGCGCCCTCAGCGATCGTGGTATCGATACGCTTCATAACAGCGAGACGAGTCTCGGGGTCGAGCGACGGGTCAACAAAGAACAGCAGTTCATAAGCCTTCATATTGTCACCTCCTCTGGGCAAATGTGGCTTCAGGTCGTGAAGGTGCGCCTGAAGCAGGAAAAGACTTGGTAATAATATCTTTCA
>CABRLT010000048.1 GCA_902471785.1 uncultured Collinsella sp. | reverse complement strand
GGCCGACGAGACCGGCGTGGCGCCCGAGCTGCTTGCTGCCGTCAACAACGGCGAGCTTGCCTTTGTGGCGCCAGCGGACGAGTGCCTGTGCGGTACGGCGACGCTCATTGAGCAGCTGGCCCAGACCAAGGGCATCCCGGTCGCGCGCGTAGATATTCCCGCACAGCTTAAGGGTGCGTTGTTCCTGGTGAGCGACGAGCACGGTGTGGTCCCCGCAACCGAGACGGACGCCGCCGAGGCCGACGCCGCTACGGTCGCCTTCTTCGCCGAAGGCTACGAAAAGCTCCGCACCCGCCGCTCCTAACCTCAAGGCGGGGTGGGCTTACTGAAGCGAGCGAGCGCGTTCGATGGCGTAGGCGAGCGACAGCTGCTCCATCTCCGGGGCGCATTTGTAGTTCAGTCCTGTGAGAGCCGTCACCTTATCGAGGCGATATCGAATCGTGTTCGGGTGCTGGCTAGTCTGCTTGGCGGTTCGCTCGATACGTCGGTCGTTCTCGATGAATGCGGCGAGCGTGGATTCCAGTTCGCTGCCATGCTCGCTGTCGTGCTCGCGTATCGGCGAGAGAATCGCCTCCGAGAACGATCGCATCTCCGGGGTTTCCGCAAAAGGCATCACGGTTCTCAGGATGCCGAGCTGCGTATAGCGGACGGGACCCTCGGCTCGTTGACAAGATAGGTTCTGTGCGTAAATCGCCTGCGAGATCGCCTGCGCCACCGCTTCGTCTCCAAACAGAATATCGCTGATGCCGAGCCCTTCCGCTCCGCCATCGATACCGCTAGCCTCGATGAGCTCCGTGAGCGCCTGCTCGATTCGCTCCACATCGAGCGTCTGTTCCGAGTCGCTTGTCGCTACGAATAACAAACCTCCGTCGTAGGGTGCCAGCATGTTGTGGCATCCGGCGAGGGTCGATTTTGCACAGAGACGTTCGATTTGCAAAAACGTACGCGGGTCGAGGGGCTCTGCAAACGATGCGAACAGGGCGACCACTTCGTCCAGAAATGACGGGTTGAGGCCTCGGATGCGTCGGCAGATGGACTCGGGCGATACGTCTGTCCTCAGGGCATCGATCTCGCGCTGTGCGAAGTCGATGGACGCGAGCTGCTCGATATGCCGTTTGACCTCATAGATGACGCTATCAAAGAACAGTGAGTCGTCGGTCGTGAGAAAGACCGGGTAGTGCCGCGCGTTGGCGTAGCGGATGGCTTGGTCGGGAATCGGGATGTGCAGGACGTTTTTGATGATGAGACCGCTCGTTCCTTTGGCGACGAGGTATTTCACGGCTTCAGTGATGAGGTATGGGTCGTCCTTCGCATAGAGGAAGGTGCTGAGAACGATCTTGTCTGGGCTGAAGTTGACGCGCTGATACTTGTTCTTGAGGCCGGGCATGAGTTCATAATCGAGGATTCCGACGCCGGAGACGGCGCGCGAGACGCCATCGCTGCCGGCGATTAGACGGACCGACCCCTCATATTCCCGTGAGAAGTCCGAGATGGTGTATAGCATCAGCATCACCTTGTAAATCACTACAATAAGTACCGGTATAAATAGGATAATCGCATATCCATATGCCGTTGATGCGAGAAATAGTTCAAATATCTGCTGATAGAACAAAAAATCAGATTAAGAACCGTTGTAGATTCCAACAAAAAATGATCCTTGGCGGCATCGTTGCTAAACCGTACAGTGAAGCAACGTAAAGCTTTCGCTGAGAGGAGCGATGATGGGGCAGATGGTGGTGCTTTCGGCCGAGGAAGTTTCCAAGGTGCTGACGATTGAGGATGCAATCGCTGCCGTTGAGGAGGCATATCGCCAGAAGGCAACGGGCAAGGGTGTTGCGTGGCCGATGGTATATGAGCAGTTCGAACCCGGCGTGGCCGATATGGATATCCGCTCGGGCGAGTTGGCGGGAAGCGGCCTCTTCGGTCTCAAGCTCACTGCTTGGTTCTCTCAGAATCCCAAAAAGGGGCTGCCCGAGATCTTTGGCACCACGCTGCTGTGCGACAACGCGACGGGCGAGCCGCTGGCGCTGCTCAATGCCTCTGCCGTCACTGGACTTCGCACCGGTGCCGCCGCTGCGCTCGGTGTCAAGTGGCTGGCTCGGGCGGATGCGTCCAAACTGCTTGTTGCGGGTGCCGGCCATATGAGCACCTATATGGTGGCGGGCGTGCTCGCCGCCTGTCCCAAGGTGTGCGAGGTCAAGGTGTGGGAGCCGGTTTCCGATGCCGCGCCCGAGGCTCGCGTCGAGCGCATGCGAGACGAAGTCGCCCATATCTTGGGCGCCTGCGAGCATGTTCGCGAGGCATCCACCTATTCCATCGAGGCGACGGCCGACGGCCAAGGTGCCGCGGCAGAGGCCGACATCATCGTGACGATCACGCCGGCGACCAAGCCCATCATCCCCGATGCATGGGTGCGCCCCGGTACGCATATCTCCTGCGTCGGTGCCGACATGCCCGGCAAGCAGGAGCTCGCCTCGGCGCTTGTCACCCGCGCCGCTGTTTATGTCGACGACCGCGAGCAATCGGTCGCGTCCGGTGAGCTGGAGATTCCGGTTGCCGAGGGTGCCATCACGCCTGAGGACATCAGAGCGGAGCTCGGCGAAGTCATCGCCGGCACGGCTACGGGGCGTTCGGATGACGAGCAGGTGACGGTGTTCGATACGTCGGGCATCGCCGTTCAGGACCTTTCGGCATCGAAAATCGCCTACGACCGCGCCGTCGAGGCGGGGCTGGGCACCGTGGTGGAACTGTAAGAAAGTCAAGGAAAGGAAACGACAATGCAGATCAAGGATTTCGCCGTCGAGCAGTGGATGAACGAGTGGGAGACCAAGTGCACCCACAACGTTGCGGAGACGTGCGTCTACTCTCTCACGCTCGACCAGCTGTTCGAGCTTACGAACACCGACAAGAAGGCATGGCTCGATAGCCTGTGCTCGCGCCGATTCACTTACGGAGACATCGAGGGACAGCCCGGCTTCCTCGAGGGGGTCGCGCGTCTCTATAAGACGGTCGAGCCCGGGCATATCGTGCCCACGCACGGCGCGACCGGTGCCAACTCCCTGGTTATTTCCACGCTCGTCGAACCGGGCGATCACGTAGTCTCCGTCAAGCCCACCTACCAGCAGCTTTACTCGATTCCCGAGATGTGCGGTGCGAAGGTCGATATCCTTCAGCTCGATCGCAAGAACGGCTACCACGTCGACGTCGACGCGCTTGATGCCCTGGTGACCGACGATACCAAGCTCATCTGCATCAATAACCCGGACAACCCCACGGGCGCCTTGCTCGACACCGATACGCTCAAGGCGATTGTCGAGGTCGCGCGCAAACACGACGCGTGGCTGCTCTGCGACGAGGTCTACCGTCTGCTTACTCAGACGGACGAGTACTCCGAGTCCGTGATCGACCTGTACGACAAGGCCATCGTCACCGCATCCATGTCCAAGGTCTGGTCGTTCGCCGGCCTGCGTCTGGGCTGGGCGGTCACCAATAGCCCGGAGCTCCGTCGCGCGTTGCTCTCGCATCGCGATTACAACCTGATCTCCGCCGGCATATTCAGCGAGTCGGTGGCGGAGCTGATTTTGGGCAACGCTTCCGTGATCCTTGAGCGCAGCCGTCGCATCGTCCGTCAGAACCTTGCTGTTCTGGAGAAGTGGGTCGAGAGCGAACCGCACCTGTCGTTCGTCAAGCCCGAGGCGGGTACCACCGCGCTCGTGTATTACGACTACGACATCGACTCCAGGACGTTCTGCACCGACATGATTAAGAAGTCCGGCGCGCTCGTCACCCCGGGCGATTGCTTCGAGGAGCCCAAGAGCATGCGCATCGGCTATGCATACTCCGATAACACCGACGACCTGCAGAAGGGCCTGGATGCCATCTCCGCGTACATGCGTACGCTCGAGTAGAGACTCGTGGTCGAAGTGATGGGGCCGATCGGTTTAGCACCGGTCGGCCCCTATTTTCTCTCAAGACTACCGAACGCTTTTGTCACATTAGGTGCCCACGGGGTCGTATCGCTGCGACGCTGTGGGCATAATGGTGTGAAAGGTGCAAGTTACGCGAAATGGGAGGACACATGGCGCTGATCTATGTCGTTGAGGACGACGAGCCCATTCGTCGTGAACTTATCGACATCCTTGCCCGCGCCGGGTTTGAAATCGAGGCCTGCGAATCGTTTGAGCATGTCTCGCGCGATATTCTCGCCGCCGCGCCCGACCTGGTGCTGCTCGACCTCACGCTTCCCGTCAAGGACGGCCAGCATATCTGCCACGAGGTTCGCCGCGAATCCGAGGTTCCCATCATCGTCCTCACGTCGCGCACGACCGAGATCGACGAGGTCATGGCCATGACGCTCGGCGCGGACGACTTCGTTCCCAAGCCCTATAGCGCCCGTGTGCTCGTGGCGCGCATCAATGCCTTGCTGCGTCGCACCGCGGCGGCGGGCGAGCGCAGCACGCTTGTCCACAAGGGCCTGGAGCTCGATCTCGCTCGCTCCATGGTCACCAACATGCAGACCGGTACCAGTACCGAGCTCACCAAAAACGAGCTGCGTATTCTCTCGCTGCTTCTGAGCCGTGCGGGCAAGATCGTCTCGCGCTCGGCCATCATGCAGGACCTGTGGGACTCCGACGCCTTCGTGGACGACAATACGCTCACCGTCAACATCAACCGCCTGCGCACCACGCTCGAAAAAATCGGCATCAAGGGGTATTTGACGACGCACCGCGGCCAGGGCTATTCGGTCTAGGGGCCGGCTATGTCGTTCGCCAAATTCTTCAAAGATGCGCTGCTTCCCGTCGCCGTGTGGACGTGCGGCGTGCTGCTGAGCTGCTTTGTGCTGACGGTCGCCGGCGCACCCGTTTCCATCGTGGTCGTGGCGGTCGGCGTGTCCTTTATCTTTGGCATGCTGGGCATCGTGATCGAGTACGCGCGCCGTCGTCGTTTTCTGCGCCAGCTGGAGCGTGCGGCAGAGGAGCTCGAGAGTCCCGCATGGGTGCAGGAGATGGTGCAATGTCCGACCTATGCCGAGGGCGAGCTCGAGTACGAGGTTTTGCGCCGGGTGGGCAAAGCCGCTTGTGACGAGGTTGCCGAAGGCAGGCGCCAGACCGATGACTATCGCGACTATATCGAGAGCTGGGTCCACGAGGCCAAGCTGCCTCTGGTGGCAGCTCATCTGATTTTGGAAAACCTGGACGGCAGCGAAGATGATCTGTCGCGCGTAGATGACCTCGGTCGCGAGCTTGCCCGCGTGGAGCGCTATATCGACCAGGCGCTCTACTATGCGCGCTCGGAGGTTGTGGAGCGCGATTATCTGATTCGACGTTGGAACCTCAAGGTTCTGGTGACGGGCGCAATCAAGGCCAATGCGCGCGAGCTCATCGCGGCACACGTGGCGCCGGTGTGCGAGAACCTCGACTTTGAGGTCTTTACCGACGAGAAGTGGCTCGAGTTTATTCTGGGCCAGCTCATTCAGAACAGCATTAAATATGCGCGTGAGGACGGCGCAAAGATCGTGTTTTCGGGTGCGTTGCTGGACGAGGGCCTGGCGAGCGAGCGCATCGAGCTTACCGTCGCGGACAACGGCTGCGGCGTGAGCGCGGCCGACCTGCCGCGCGTGTTCGAGAAGGGCTTTACCGGCGACAACGGTCGCACCACCAAGCGCACAACGGGCATCGGCCTCTACCTGGTGGCGCGCCTGTGCTCCAAGATGGGCATCGACGTCACCGCTGCCTCGGAGCCCGGCAAAGGATTCACCGTAACCTTCGCCTTCTCAACGAACAAATTCCAATACTTCGAGTAGCCGGTCCGCGTGGCGCGATCGACGGAATCTTCCCGTTTAGGAGGATGACGATTGCTTTGGCTACTATGTTCACGAACATGAATATAGGTATTACTTGTAAAGCTATAATCACGTTCGGGAACATAGCTTTACAGTTCTATACTATGTTCACGAATGGGAACATAGCTAAGGAGCGACATGAGAACGGTGACAACGACTAAAGTGCTCGATGGGCGCATCAAACTTAAGCCGTCTGAAACTGCTTTCTCGGAACGCATGGTTTTCGATCCGGGCGAGATGGGGAAGGCCCTTAGGCTTAGAAGGCGTGAACTTGGTCTAACTCAACGCGACGTCGCGACTATGACGGGTCGCAGCCTTCGTGTGATAGGCGATATCGAGCGGGGGCGGACAACGGTCGAAATCGGCGTCATTTTCGACTACGCCTCCATCGTGGATATCGATTTTATTCTGAAGGTGAGGGGAAAATAATGGGCGGCACGCTGTTCGTTCATCGTGAGTTTAAGGGATCCTACCAGCTGCTTGGCATATTGGAAGAGAATGCTGGGCTTCCGCTATTCACCTATGTCCCCGAGTACCTCGAGAATGCTGACGCGGTTCCGATTTCGTCCTCGTTGCCCTTGTCGGCCGAGACATTCAGCCCGGACGTAACGAGCTCCTTTTTCTCCGGCATTATTCCAGAGGGACAGCTCAATAGAGACCTTGAGAAAAAGGCTCGGGCGGAACGCGGCGATTACTTTAAGGTCCTCGATTTGGTTCGCAACGAACCCGTCGGCGCTTTGATTTTGACGCGAGAACCTTCGGCCGACGGTCTTGAAATGGGCTATGAGGAGATAGGGGAGAAGCAGCTGAACAAGCTGGCGTACGCGCCAGCGGAGGTGGCCTTTGGTCTTGCGCTCGAGAGTCGAATTTCCCTTGCGGGCGCTCAGGCGAAAACCGGCCTCTACCATGCGGGTGATGACTCATGCGGCGGATGGTATCTGCCCCACGGGGCAGCCCCATCGACGCATATCCTCAAAGCGGGGTCGAAGGCGTTTCCGGGCGAGACGGTTTGTGAAGCGATGTGCGTGAGAGCTGCTTCGCTGATGGATCTATCAGCCGAAGAGTGCTTTCTAATTCGAGTTGAAGATGCCGAACCGATTATCGCCGTGAAGCGGTTTGACCGAGCGATGTCTAATGGTGGTCGTTCGCTCGATGGGCTGCTGGTTCCAAATCGTCTGCACCAGGAGGACATTTGTCAGGCAAAAGGCATTTCGCGCGAGCTTAAATATGAGCCAACGGGCGTCAATTACCTGGGGCTTATCGTCGACGCGGTACGAAGGGTGTCGACGAATCAGATGGAGGATAGGTTTCTTGTTGGCTATAACCAACTGTTCGATTATGCCGTAGGAAACTGCGACAACCATCTTAAGAATTGGTCACTCGTGTGGGACGAGGACTGGAAGCAAGTGAGGTTGGCGCCGCTCTACGACGTGTTGTGTACAACGATCTATCCCAATCTCGTTCGCGAGATGGGGGTTTCGTTTGGCGGAAGCCGAAAAATCGATGATGTGACTCGCGAGTCGGTGTTGAGGCAAATGGCCGAGGCGGGTTTGCCCCAGGGGATCGTCACCGGAATGATTAACGACACCTGCAGTGAGGTGCCAGACGCACTGAGAGATGCAGCGCGCAGCCTCAAAGAAGAAGGTTTCCCTGAGGCAGAAGCAATGTTCGATAAGATCATTCCAGAAGTACAAACCCGCCTAAACAGAATCGCCCCATAACAA
>CABRLT010000047.1 GCA_902471785.1 uncultured Collinsella sp. | reverse complement strand
GTCGCCGTTGTTATCGCCGGCAACAGCACGCAAAACCTGGAACGGCACATTCGCCGCGACGACCCGCGCGATGCCGAGCACGCGCGACGCGGCTTTTGGGTCACGACACTCGATGTGAGCGTGGGCGCCGACAGCGCCGACTTTGCCATTGTCGAACGCCTGCAGGCGGGCGACGTAGTCGTGACGCAGGACATTGGCTTGGCGAGCATGGCGCTCGGGCGCGATGCCGCCGCCATCGGCGTGCGCGGGCGCGTCTACGACAAAGCGACCATCGACATGCAGCTGTTTATTCGCCACGAGGAAAAGAAGGTACGCCGCGCCGGCGGTCGCACTCGCGGTCCGGCGGCATTTACCAGCGAAGACCGGGCCCGCTTTAAGCGCAACCTCACCGAGCTGCTGCGCTAACCAAGGTAGATTTTTGGGACATGCCCGGAAATCTACCTTTTTGTTTTGAGCGGTGTGAGCGCTCGGAATCCATGGCTCAACAAAAAACGGGCTTCAAAATGCCATGCGTCGCCGCATTGCGCAGGCGCCGAGCATGGCTATTTGAAGCCCATTTTTTAGGCCTACTTAGAGGCCGAAGGCGGATAGGATAAGGCCCCAGCCGGCGCCGATGACGTACATCATGACCAGGAACACGGCGTTTTCACGAGCGCTGCGGTTGGTGCGGAACAAGACAAGATAGCCCACGCCGGCGGAAATGAGCGTGCCGGCGAGCATCGGCGCCAGCTGTAGCGCGCCCTCCAGGTACAGCTGCGTAATGACCACGCTGGCCGAGCAGTTGGGGATCAGGCCGACGAGTGCCGAGCCCAAGACGGCGAGCGTCTCGTTGCCACGCAGGAACTGCTCGATCGCGGACTCTCCGAAGGTCTCGAGCACGGCAACTAGAATCAGCGTCACCAGGAAAATAAAAACCGAAACCTGCACGGTGTGCGAGATCGCGCTGCGGATAATCGACAGGACGGGCGCACCTTCGTGGGAGTGACCGTGGTCGTGCCCATGGCCGTGGTGGTGCTCATGCTCGCCTGCGTGACCGTGGTCATGGCTGTGTCCGTGGTCGCGCTCGTGTTCATCTTCATCATCATCGCAACCGCAATGGTCGCGCTCGCACAACTCGTGGATGTGGTCGGCGCTCACGCCCGCCTCGGCCACTTCATCAATGATGTCGCCCCCGGTATGGTCGTCGTGCGCGCAGTTCACATGAGCCGGATTGGCAGCGGTCCCCAGCACGGTACGGCGAATCGCCGCATGCGCGCGGGCATTACGACGAAGGCCGCGGATAGCCGCGTCCACGATAAAGCCCGTGACCAGCGCGATCAGTGCCTTCGAAGCCAAAAGCATCGCCATGGTCTGCACGGGCACCTGCTCGGCGAGCAACAGCGGCAGCATCTCATCGGAGGTCGAAAGGAACACCGCCACCAACGTGCCCAAGGTCACGACACGACCGGCGTACAGCGTTGCTGCCATGGCCGAAAATCCGCACTGCGGCACAATGCCCAGCAGCGAGCCAGCCACGGGACCCGCAGCGCCGGCGCGCTTGATAGCGCCGTTGACGCGGTCGCCCGCAACGTGCTCAAGTGTCTCGAGAGCAAGATACGTCACCAACAAAAACGGCGCCAGCGAGAGCGTGTCCTTGCCGGCGTCGAGCAGAATATCAATCAGCAAATCCATGACGGATGGAACCTTTCATGTCTTTCGGCAGCATTGTAAAAGTCCTAGCGGTCAACTAGGGTATTGTAGTTGTCCTAGGCGCGATGCCAATAGTTGCCCATGGTAAACTATCATCTCGCCACATCTCAATGAACCCGAGCCGCGCGGTGCGGCCCGTCCAAGGAGCAGTTATATGAACGTTTCACAAGCACTCGAATACGAGCGCCAGCCGTTTATTCCCATGTTTATCTATGGCGATCACGGCGCCATGGAGTCCGAGCGCCAGAAGGGCGAGGAGGCCCTTAAGGTGCTCGAAACCGAGTACTTTACCGCCGAGGGCGACCCCAGCTTCGACTTTGCCACCGTGCGCGACCTGGCTGACCGCAACCGCGACCTGTGCGACCAGATTGGCGAGGCACGCCTGCGCAACGTGACGCCCGCGACGCTTTCGCGCGGTCTGTCCGACGCCGACACCTGCGCCGCCATCGGCAAGATGCAAAAGCGCACTGCCGCGTCCGTCATGCGCGAGATCCGCGGCGACCGCGACGCGCTCGGCGTGGCCTACGCCCGCAAGCCCATCCAGGGCACCGTGCTCGGTATCGACATCGAGACCACCGGCCGTGCACCCGAGCGCGGCTATATCATCAACGTGGGCTGGGAGATCATGGAGCTCACCAGCGACGCCGTCCCGCACGACGCCGAGGCACACTACTGCGGCCTGCCCGACATCTACCGCGGCGAGGATGTGCCGTTGTCGAATATCCACCACATCACCTGGGACGACATCGACGGCAAAAAGCCGTTCCGCGAGAACAAGGAACTGCAGAAGCAGCTGCTCAAGCTTATGAAGAAGTACCCGTACATGGCGCATAACGCCGCGTTCGAAGACAGTTGGTTCAAGATCCACCTGGACGGTTACGCCGAGGCACGCCGCGCCGGCAAGATCATCGTCATCGACTCGCGCCAGATCTGCCGCAGCCTGGATGCCGACGTCCGCTCGCTCCCCCGCGAGTCCGCGCCCGCCGCGCTCGAGAACTGGGCCCGCCGCCGCGGCACCCTCGCCGCCGACGCCAACGAGCAGCACCTGGGCCTCGACGACACCGACCTCATGCTCCGCACCGTCCAAGCCGAGTTCAACCTCAAGAACCTGTTTGCCAAGTAGAAACGTCTACGACAAACTCCGACGTAGATCACGAGCGGCCTCGCAGCGGGAAACCCCGCAGCGGGGCCGCCCTACGTTCCACAGATAGATCTGCCATCACAAATTCTGAACCCTCATTTTGAACGATTTCGACCAATTCCCAACACGCAATTCGTTGTCGGATGGTGATACATCGATATCAAATGTGCAGCAATTGAGTATTTATATGCTATAGCTAAGCTGCGAAAACTTTTATTTAGGGCATACCAACTCATAATTGCGTCAAGCTTTTGGACAGCATTTGGTTAGACCTCTAAAACGGCTTTTCCACTCAGTGCCATCAACACGGCATTAGCTGACACGATATATACCATGAGTATCGTATTGTCACATACCACTGCAAAAGCGGTCTACCAGGCCGCGCATTCGGTGTCTGCGAAAGGCATCGAATCCTGTAGTCCTGCCGCGATTTACGGATCATGTCCCACCGGAACGCTCCTTGACGCAGCCGCAGAATGGCTCACCAAACATGATGTTTCCCTCGGCGCAAATGATTCCCTCGAGGTGATGGTGTTTGATCGCAGGAATGCGCGCTATGCAATGAACTGTCAATGCCACGTTTCGTCAAAACGATTCTCGAACTCACGCTTTATAGAGCTTGAAGATGGCATCTTCATTGTTGGCGTTGAGCTTTGCGCACTTCAAGCCGCCACCTATCTCCCTTTTCACGAACTGGTGGAGTACTACTTTGAATTGTGCAGCGCTTACTCCCTTGGAACCGGCTCTTCCACCTCTTATAACGAGCGTTTCGCGCTCACCTCGACCGAGAGGTTAAAGCAGTTCTTTAATTCCATTACCAGATGCGACGGTTTGGCCCTTGCCCGAAAGGCGATCCAATGTGTACGCGACGGATGCCGGTCTCCCATGGAAACGGCATTTGTCATGATGCTAACGCTGCCCAAAAGCGAAGGAGGGCTTGGTATTAAGGGAATTGAGACCGATTACGAGGTGCAGGTCACCGCCGCCGCAAAGAATCTCACGAGACGCAAAAAGTTCTTTATGGATGCGTATCTAAAGAAATCTCGCACAGACATTGAATACAACGGTTTTTATCATGACGCGGAAGAAGACCGCGCCATCGATGAGGAACGCAAGAATGCGCTTGCGTCCATGGGATACGGAATCATCACCGTCAGTCGTTATTCCTTTATGCATGCCAGCTCTTTCGTTAGGGTCATGGAAGCAATCCAGCGGAAAGAGGGCGTACGCCCCTCGCGTCTGCCAAAAGACTTTCAAATCATGCAAGAGGACCTGAGACAGTTTGTGCTCAGAAGGTTTATAGAAGAGAAAAAGCGAATTCAGAAGCAGCTTCGCCAGGATTCCGAAGATCGTCAACGAATCGACCTCGAAAAAGCAACGCTCGAAGGCATCACGCTGGATGACCCGACAATTAATGAAGTTCCGGCAATCGATGACATGCAGACAGTCGAATCCGACAGCCCATCATTTGCCCAAACAAGCAGCCTCGCGCCCGAGGGCAGGATCTTCGGGGCCGGAAGCTAGACCGGCTAACAAGGTGGGTACCCTAGCGATGTGCAAAAGTGCGAGTATTCAGCAGGGTCGGCCCTCCAGCACCCACAAGTTAATCCAAATGAGAAACAAAGACGCTATCGAACGGGAACGTTAGGCAACACTTGAGGAAGATCTTATCTGTTTACCGCCCTTGGATAACTCTTGAGCGGCTTTATTTGGCCCGAAATAGATAAACAGACCCCCTATAGTTGCAGAATACTCCAATTTTTGCACGGCGCGGGGGCACCCACCTCGGCATCGACTATCAAAACCGCTCAATCCGGAATCTCGTCCACTATTCCACATCATTTTGTGCGATGAATTACTTAAACGTTATTGACATATGAACATACACTCATATAATCGAAAGCAAGTTATATGAGCGCATGTTCATATGAAAGGATATTGCAATGAGCATCCGCGTTGATGAAACGAAACCCGACATCGAGGCCACCGAACCCGCGATCCCCACCACCTGCTCGCCCGAGGACCTTCCCGACGAGGAACTTCTCTACGACCTCGCCGACCTGTTCAAGGTCTTCAGCGACACCACGCGTATCAAGATCCTTTACGCCCTCATGGGCCGCGAGCTCTGCGTGGCAGACATCGCCGAAGCGACCGAAACCTCGCAGTCGGCAGTATCGCACCAGCTGCGCACACTCAAGCAGTCGCACCTGGTTAAATTCCGGCGCGACGGGCGCAATATCCTCTACTCGCTCGCCGACGACCACGTCTACACCATGCTCAACCAGGGCATGAGCCACATCTGCGAATAGCAGCCAACCACGGTACCAGCGCGGCCTGCACCCAAGCCGCAAATACAGGGAAAGGAACCCACCATGAAAAAGCAGTTTAAGCTCGATGAGATCGACTGCGCCAACTGTGCGCGCGAGCTTCAGGACGAGCTGGCCAAGCTCGATGGCGTCAAGTCCGTTTCGGTCAACTTTATGACCCAGAAGCTGACGCTCGAGGCCGATGAAGCCGAGTTCGACGAGGTCCTCGACCGCGTTGTGGAGTTCACCGCCGACGCCGAGCCGGACTGCGAGATCATTCTCTAGCCCAAGTTTACGCCAACCCGCAAGGCCGCGCTTGCCGCGGCCTTTGCTCGCGAAATTATATGAGCGGATGTTCATACATTCAAATGGGAGGATACGAGTCATGGCCACCGCCGACCCCAAAAAGAAAAAGAAGAAGCGCAAGAAAAAAGAATCACTCGAGCATAAGCGCAACCGCATCCTGGTAGCACTGGGCATTTTTGCGGTGGTGTATGCCCTCGACGAACTCGATGCCCTTACCGCCGCATTCGGTACCCCGGGTGACATCTACGCCAGCTTCGTGCTGTTCCTGGTGCCGTTCCTAATTGCCGGCTACGACGTGCTCCAGAAGGCGTTCAACAACATCCGCCGCGGCAAGGCCTTCGACGAGAGCTTCCTCATGGCCGTCGCGACCATCGGCGCGTTTGCCATGGTGCTCTTCCCCGATACCGACCCGCACATGGCCGAAGGCGCCGCCGTCATGCTGTTCTACCAGGTCGGCGAGCTGTTTCAGGCGTACGCCGTGGGCAAGAGCCGCAAGTCGATCAGTGCCATGATGGACATCGCGCCCGACTACGCTAACGTCGAGCAGCCCGACGGCACACTCGAGCAGGTCTTCCCCGATGACATCGCGGTCGGCACCGTGATCGTGGTCAAGCCCGGCGAGCGCGTGCCTATCGACGGCGTCATCGTCGAGGGCGAAACCCAGCTCGACACCGCCGCCCTTACCGGTGAGTCGGTCCCCCGCCCGGCCAAAACCGGAGACGATATCATCAGCGGCTGCATCAACATGACGGGGCTCATCCACGTGCGCACCACCAAGCCCTTTGGCGAGTCCACCGTCGCACGCGTCCTGGAGCTCGTGGAGAATGCCAGCGAAAAGAAGGCACGCACCGAGAACTTCATCACGCGCTTTGCCCGCATCTACACGCCCGCCGTCACCGGCGCTGCCGCGGTGCTCGCGCTCGGCGGTGGCCTGGTCACCGGTGCCTGGTCCGACTGGATTCTGCGCGGCCTGACCTTCTTGGTCGTCAGCTGCCCGTGCGCGTTGGTGATCAGCGTGCCGCTTAGTTTCTTTGGCGGCATCGGCGGCGCATCCAAGCTGGGCGTTCTCATCAAGGGTTCTAACTACCTCGAGACGCTCGCCGACGTGGACACCGTCGTCTTTGACAAGACGGGCACCCTCACCAACGGCACGTTCTCGGTGGTCGCGGTACACCCCGAGGCCGGCTATACCGAGCAGTCGTTGCTCGAAGTCGCAGCCCTTGCTGAGTCGTTCTCCGATCACCCCATCGCGCAGTCCGTACGTGTCGCCTACCAGGGCGAGGTCGACCCCAAGCGCGTTAGCAACTCCGCCAACGACGCGGGCCATGGCGTGACGGCAACCATCGACGGCAAGCACGTCGTCGTTGGCAACGCAAAGATGCTCGCCGCGGCCGGAGTCGAAGCGCCCGATTGCGAGGTCGTCGGAACAATTCTGCATGTGCTCGTTGACGGCGTGTACGCCGGCCACATCGTGATTGCAGACACCGTCAAGGCCGATGCCGAGCAAACGATTCGCGACCTACACGCCGCCGGCGTCAAGCGCACCGTCATGCTCACGGGCGACCGCGAGGAGGTTGCGGCGTCTGTGACCAAGCAACTCAGTCTCGACGAGTTCCACGCGCAGCTGCTGCCGGGCGATAAGGTCGAGCGTGTTGAGGCGTTGCTCGCGGACGAAAGCGGCAAGGGCAAGCTCGCTTTTGTCGGCGACGGTATCAACGACGCACCCGTGCTTACCCGCGCAGACGTTGGCATCGCCATGGGCGCTATGGGCTCGGACGCCGCAATTGAGGCGGCGGACGTCGTGCTCATGGATGACAAGCCGTCCAACATCTCCCGCGCGATTCGCGTGGCGCGCAAGACCATGTCGATTGTTTGGCAGAACATCATCTTTGCGCTGGGCATTAAGTTGCTGATTCTGGTGCTCGCGGCGCTCGGCATCGCCAACATGTGGCTCGCCGTCTTTGGCGACGTGGGCGTGGCGATCATCGCCATCCTGAACGCCATGCGCGCGATGGGTGTCAAGAACCTGTAGCACTCGTGGTCCCTCCGGTCGGGACCGGGTTTGGTTTTGAAAACGTCCTCGCGCATGAGGCCCGTCTTTCCTGCTCCTGCGGAGCAACGGAA
>CABRLT010000046.1 GCA_902471785.1 uncultured Collinsella sp. | reverse complement strand
CGCCTCGAACTTCTGCAATCTCCTGCTCGCTTGCCGCGCGCAAACGCTTCATCGAGCCAAAATGGCGCATAATGGCACGTTTTCTGGTGGGTCCCACGCCTGGAACGTCATCGAGTACCGAAACTGTCATGGCTTTATCGCGCAACTCACGATGGAATGTGATTGCAAAACGGTGCGATTCATCGCGCACCTGTTTAATTAGATAGAGCGACGCGGACCCGGTCGGCAGCACGACGGGAGTCTCGTCCCAAGGCACAAAAACTTCCTCATCGGCCTTTGCCAAGCCACAAACTGGTATATCGAGCCCAAGAGCCTCAAGTTGCTTGATCGCAGCGGTCAATTGCGGCTTACCGCCATCGACAACGAGCAAATCGGGGCGCGAGCCAAAGCGCTCGTCGGCCATGCGCTCGGGAGCATAGCGTCGTCCCAAAACCTCGGACATCGACACGAAGTCGTTTGCCTCGTCCAATTCGGCCTGAATTTTAAAACGACGGTACTGGCTCTTGTCGGCGCGCCCGTTGGTAAACACCACCATCGAGGCGACGGTAAAGGTTCCGTGCAGCGTCGAGATATCGAAGCACTCGATACGCATCGGCGGCGCCGGCAGCGCCAGCGCGCTTTCGAGCTCCAGGAGCGCTTGATTGGTGCGGTCGTCAGCGTACCCCGTTCGCATCATGTAGCGCATGAGGGCATGGCGCGCATTTTTGGATGCCATATCGAGCAAACGGTGCTTTTCGCCACGCTGCGGCCTATGGAGATGGCAGGAACGCTCGCGCTTGCCTGCAAGCCACTCCCCCAGCGCCTCCGCATCCTCAAGCTCGACAGAGAGGTTTATCTCAGCTGGAATATCAGCCGTCTCGTCGTAATAGCGCTTAAGAAAGCCCGATTGAAGTTCCTCTTCGTCGACATCCAAACCCTTATCGAGAATAAACTCGCAGGTTCGAACCGTTCGACCCTCACGCACGACAAAGACGCAAGCGGCGGAGATGGTCTCCTCGCGATAGAAACCGATGACATCGATATCGACACTGGAGGGAAAAACGACTTGCTGACGGTCGTCCAGACCCCTGATGACCTCCAAACGACGTTTGACGCGTGCCGCGCGCTCAAAGTCGAGCGCCTCGGCGGCATCCGTCATCTCGGAGGTCAGCTCATCGACGACATCCTTGCGATGGCCCGACAAAAAACGTTCGACACGTTTGACGTTCTTGGCATAGTCCGTAGGAGAAATCGCGCCGACACACGCACCCGGGCCGCGCCCGACATGGTAGTCAAAGCAGGGACGCCCGTTTTGCGCGCAAATCATATTGACAATGTCTTCCTCGCCCCTGTGGGACTCGACGATACGACGACAACGACGCCACTCCGCACAGGATGCGGAGCAGATGGGGATAACCTTGCGCAGCGTATCTATCGTCTCACGTGCCGCACGGCTATCGGTATAGGGACCAAAATAACGCGTTCCCGGCTTATGGCGCTCACGCGTATATTTGATAGCTGGGAACAGATCGCTCTTGGTGATAGCGATAAAGGGATAGCTCTTGTCGTCCTTAAGGTCCACATTAAAGTACGGATGGTACTGACCAATCAAATTGCGCTCGAGCACCAACGCCTCGTGCTCGGTCTCCACCACGATATAGTCAAAGCTCGCCACCAGCTGCATCATCAGCGGGATCTTTTGACGCTCATCCTGCAGCGTCACGTACTGGCGCATACGGGAACGCAGGTTTTTTGCCTTGCCAACGTAGATGACATCGCCCTTGGCATCTTTCCAAAGGTAGCATCCGGGCTGCGTGGGAACGCGCGAAACCTGCTCGGCGAGTGTTGGAATGTTGTCGTGACCGGCCACACGCACCTACTTGCGACGAAGCAGCGCCGAGACCTCGGGCATCTTAAGGACGACGGCAAGGCCAAAGGTAACAGCAAGCGAGACGACACCCGCAACGCAAACGTAGCCAAGAGTAATCAGAATCGAGCCGCCAAGTGCCCCGACAAAGTGCTCAAGCGCCCACATGACGACGGCGCCTGCGGCAGCACCCAGGCCACCGAGCAAAAGGCCAAAGAAACCGCCATGCAGGATAGATTTGACCTGAAGGCCACGCAGACGACGACGCAGCCACCATAGCGAACAGCCGACCAAGATCACGTAGTCGACGACATACGAAAGCGCGATTGCCGGCATACCGAAGCCCAGCACAACGCCAAACAGCAGAACCGAGCCGGCCTGGCCGATGGCAGAATACAGGCAATAGCGGCTATAGGGCTTCATGTCGAGCAAGGCAGAGAAGCTCTTCTGCATCAACACGACCACGCCGTAGAGCGGCAGCGAGAACGCCAGGTAGACAAGGAACTCGGACACCAGCGCCACGCCGGACTCATCAAACTTGCCGGCACAGTAAATCATGTTGAGCGGACGCGCGAAGACAATCAGGTACAGCGCGAACGGAATCAGGAAGAACAGCATCTGGGCGACGCCACGCGAAATGCCCGTGCGAACGCTGTCGTAATCCTTCTCCTGCGCGTCGTGAGAGAGCTCGGTATAGAGCGCCGTCGAAAGCGAGGCGGCAATCAGCGCGTAGGGCAGCGTGTACCACAGGCGCGCATAGGCGATGACGGAAGGACCAGTCTCGGGCTGGACCACCAGCGCGGCAGCGTTGGTGATAGAAGTCGAGACAAACATGCACACCGTGGCGAGCAGCGTCGGGATACCGAGCGCAATCGTCTGGCGCAGTGCGGGGTCCTTAAAGTCGATATGGATATGGGGATGCACGCCGTGCTTGCCAAGCGCGGGGATCTGACATGCCATCTGAACAAAAACACCGAGGGTCGTACCGGCCGCAATCAAGATGATGCCGGCACGTTCGCCAAACTGTGCGGACACGGGCGCAAAACCCATAAAGCTCGCAATGACGATCACATTGTTGAGGACCGGGGCAAACGTCGACCAGAAGTAGTCGCGGTGTGCGTTGAGAACGCCCGAAAACACCGAGCCCAAACCATAAAACAGAATCTGGATGGCAAAGAAACGGAACATGAACGCAGCGGTATCCATGCTGCCGCCGTCACCCGAAAGGAACGATTGTGTCCAGATAAAGCCCGGGGCGAACACGGTCCCCAGCAACGAAATGCCACCCAGCACCAAAAGCAGAATGCCAAGCAGGTTGCCCACGTACTCGTTCGAGGCCTCGCGACCCTGCTCACGCCTCACGCCCATGTACACGGGCAAAAACGCCGTCACGAGCATGCCGCCCATCACGAGTTCGTAGAGCATATTTGGCAGGTTGTTGGCGACCTGATAGGAGGACGAGAGTAGCGACATGCCGATAGCGGCCGCCATTGCCCACGTGCGGATAAAACCGGTGACACGAGACACGATGGTCAGGATGGTCATAAGCCCGGCGGAACGACCAACCGTGGAGTAGTCCGACGAGCCCATGTCGTCAGTGTCATCTCGCGACGCAGAAGCTTCGGATGAGGGTGTCTGAGGCGCAGATTCTTCTGCAAAATGAGCTCCGCGCTTCAATTCTTCCTGCGGCATCGCTCAGTCCTCTCTCGTAATCGCGGCAACTGTCGCCCCGCAAAATGCAATTAAATCATCAGGTGCAAGCTCGAGCTGATAACCACGCTTGCCTCCCGAAATAAAAATGGTATCCCAAAGGACACATGTCTCATCAATGAGCGTCCGGTAGCGTTTTTTCATACCGACCGGACTGCAGCCGCCGCGAACGTAGCCAGTCGCCGCAAGCAAATCCTTCACATGCATCATGGCCAAGGACTTCTCCCCCGCGGCACGCGCGGCGGACTTTAGATCGAGCTCGTCGGCAACAGGGATGCAGCACACGACGTGGTCGTTGGACGGCGTCACGCAGACCAAGGTCTTAAATCCTTGACCGGGCTCCTCGCCAAGCTGCTCCGAAATCGCGACCCCCAGGCCCGCCGACTCATCACCATCGTCTTCGTACGTATGTAGAACATAGGAAATGCCGGCGCTTTCCAGCTCGCGCATCGCATTGGTTTTTGGCGTCTTTACAGCCTTTGCCATGGCATATCCTTTCCCTCGCATTCGGACGCAAGGATTAAGTATATGTCCAATTCGGCTGCATACGTCACTTCGACACAGCAAGCGCCATCGAATCACAAGGAGTCGATGGCGCCCATAAACTGAATCGCCTATTTATTGAGCATCAAGTTGAGCCTGACGCTCCCGGTCACGCCTGAGCAACGGCGCCAAAAACTTGCCCGTATAACTCTGCGGACAGTCCGCAACCTGCTCCGGTGTGCCCGAAACCACGACGGTTCCGCCGCCGTTACCGCCCTCGGGGCCCATATCGATCAGGCGGTCGGCAACCTTGATGACATCAAGGTTGTGTTCAATCACCAGCACCGTGTTGCCCGCATCGACCAAGCGCTGCAGCACATCGAGCAGCTGGCGGACGTCCTCAAAATGAAGGCCGGTCGTCGGCTCGTCCAAAATATAGAACGTCTTGCCCGTCTGGCGTCGATGAAGCTCCTTGGCGAGCTTCACACGCTGCGCCTCGCCGCCCGAGAGCGTCGTGGCGGGCTGGCCCAGGCTCACGTAGCCCAAGCCTACATCGTACAGCGTCTGGAGCTTGCGCTTAATCTGCGGGATATTCCCAAAGAAGGCCAGTGCCTCGGTGACGCTCATGTCGAGCACGTCCGAGATGGTCTTACCACGGTAGGTGACCTCAAGCGTCTCGCGGTTATAGCGTTTGCCGCCGCAGACCTCACAGGGGACATAGATATCGGGAAGGAAGTGCATCTCGATCTTAATTTGTCCGTCGCCCTTGCATGCTTCGCAGCGACCGCCGCTCACGTTAAAGGAGAAACGTCCCGGCGAGTAGCCACGCGCCTTCGACTCCGGCGTACTCGCAAACAGCGCGCGAAGATCATCCCACAGGCCGATATAGGTAGCAGGGTTGGAACGCGGCGTGCGGCCAATCGGCGACTGGTCGATATCGATAACCTTATCGATACACTCGATGCCCTCGATTTTCTTATACGGACCCACAGGGCGCGTCGAACGGTGAATGGCATTCGTAAGGGCAGGCGCAATAGTGTCGGTAACCAGGGAGCTCTTGCCCGATCCCGACACGCCGGTAACAACCGTAAGCGTACCAAACTCGATCTTGGCGGTAACGTTTTTGAGGTTGTTGGCGCGGGCGCCCGTGATCTTAAGGCAGCCGCGACCGGGCTTGCGGCGTTCATCGGGAACCCGAATCATTCGCTTGCCGGTCAGGTAGGCACCCGTCATCGAATCGGGGCACGCCATGATATCGGCAGGCGTTCCCGCGGCGACCACGTGTCCGCCGTTCACGCCCGCACCGGGGCCCATGTCGATCACATAGTCGGCAGCACGAATCGTATCCTCATCATGCTCGACGACGATGACGGTATTGCCGATATCGCGTAGGCGCTCAAGCGTCTTGATCAGGCGCTCGTTATCGCGCTGATGAAGACCGATCGAGGGCTCGTCCAGAATATAGAGCACGCCCATGAGACCCGCGCCGATCTGCGTTGCCAGTCGAATACGCTGGGCCTCGCCTCCGGAAAGCGTCGCCGAGGCACGGTCGAGGGTCAGATAGTCGAGTCCGACATCGACCAGAAAGCGCAGGCGCTCCAGGATTTCCTTAACGATGCGCCCGCCGATAAATTGTTGGCGCTCGGTAAGCTCCAAGCCCTCAAAAAACTCGAGCGACTCGCGACACGATAGGCAGCAGACCTCGTAAATGGACTTACCGCCTATGGTAACGGCGAGCATCTCGGGGCGCAGACGAGCACCATGGCAACTCGAGCACGGCTCCTCGCGGATGTACTTCTCCAAGCGCGCCTTGGTGTTCTCATTCGTCGTCTCGGTATAGCGCTCGTACAGGATATTGCGCACGCCCGAGAACTTGGTGTCCCACTGGCTGCGGCGCCCATCGAGCTTTTGATAGTCGACCGAAATCTTCTGGTCGCCCATGCCGTCTAAAAACGCGCGACGCACCCGCGGAGGCAGATCCTCCCACGGCGTATCGACGCTCACCTTGAAGTGCTTACAAACCGCAGCGAAAATCTGCGGATAGTAGTTAGAGTTGCCAAACAGGCTGCCAAAGACCCCGTCGGCGATCGACTTCGAGGGGTCTTCGATTAGGGCCTCGGCATCGACCGTCTTCTTAAAACCCAGGCCATCGCACTCGGGGCACGCGCCATGGGGCGCGTTGAACGAGAAGTCGCGCGGCTGCAGGTCATCGATGGAGTGTCCATGCTCCGGGCACGCTAACGCCAGCGAATACTCCAGCAACTCGCCTTCGGTCCCCTCGGGAGCGTCGCGGTCGGGCAGCAAGTATACGTTCACATTGCCGTGCGCCAGCGCAGTCGCCTGTTCAACGGACTCGGCGATACGGCCCAGCGAGTTCTCGCGAATCACGATGCGATCGACCACGACCTCGATATCGTGCTTGAACTTCTTGTCCAGATCGATCGGATCGTCGAGCGAGCGCACTTCACCGTCGACACGCACGCGGCTAAAGCCCTCGGCGCGAAGGTCCTCAAACAGTTTGGTGTACTCGCCTTTTCGCCCGCGTACCACCGGTGCCAGCACAAACGCGCGGCGGCCCTCCCCCGCCGCCAAGACCTTGTCGGCAACCTGATCGGTCGTCTGACGCTCAATGACACGGCCGCATTCGGGACAGTGCGGGGTGCCCACACGGGCGAACAGCAGGCGCAGATAGTCATAAATCTCGGTTACGGTGCCAACCGTCGAGCGCGGGTTTTTAGACGTCGTCTTTTGGTCAATCGACACCGCCGGCGAAAGGCCGTCGATTGAATCCAAGTCGGGTTTGTCCATCTGGCCCAAGAACTGGCGCGCATAACTCGAAAGGCTCTCGACGTATCGACGCTGGCCCTCGGCATAGATAGTGTCGAATGCCAGCGAACTCTTGCCCGAGCCAGAAAGACCGGTAATGACCACGAGTTGGTCACGCGGAATGGAAACATCGATATCACGGAGGTTGTGCTCACGAGCGCCGCGAATAACGATAGAAGAATCAGACATGGAAGCTCCTTGCCTCCTATTGCATCGAATCATACTGCCGATGAGTTTAGCGCACTCGACGCGCACAGATGTTCGTAATACAAGATTCGCAGACCTTTAGCTTTGCGTATCGGGCGCTTTGTTTCTCGAAATGCCGTGGAAAGGTTACAGTAATCTAATACTGAACTTAATTTGCTGTACCAGAGGATCGTCCATGACCGAAGATATCCCCCTTGAAATCACTTCGAGCGACATGGCCAATCTGCCCATATTCATCGCCGTCCTTATCGTGGCCGCCGTCGTCGTGCGCGTGTATTTTTCAATCAAACGCAACGAAAAGCCACCCATTGCCCGCGTCTTTTGGTGCGCGACGCTCCTCATCCCGCTCGGCGTGGTAGCTGCATGGGTTACGAATCAATTGCTCGTAAATGAGGGCAGCTCCCTATGGGTCCTTTCTTATTCGGCGCTCGGTGCTGCCGCCGTCATGCTTCTTGTCGAGCCCTTGGTTTCGGGACTTATCGACCAAACCGACCTTACGACGGGAACGGTTGCCTGTATTTGCCGTGACATCCTTGTCATCGCCGCTGTTTCAGCGCTCTCGTTCGTTTCACTCGAAATTGCCTGCAACGAAAC
>CABRLT010000045.1 GCA_902471785.1 uncultured Collinsella sp. | reverse complement strand
GACCGGCGGTGAAGGTGCCGCCAAGCGCCTCGATGCGCTCGCGCATGGAGGCGAGCCCCATGCCTTCCGCGGCGCCGCGGCCGCTTGCTTGGACCCCGCCCACGCCATCGTCGGTAACGATGAGCTGGTAAAACGACGGATGCTCCATGCATCGTACAGCGACAGCATGGGCGCAAGCGTGGCGCATGGTGTTGGAGAGCGCCTCGCGCAGGACCGCCGCAAAGCAGTTCGCGACGTTTGCGGGCGCATGTTCGGTCATAACATCAAGCTCAATCTGCGGGCCGCCGTCCGAGCGCGCGCCTTCAACAATACGTTCGAGCTGCACGGAAAGGTCGGCGGCGTTGTCGTTGAGCGCGTGGACGCTGGTGCGCACAAGCTGGAGCGCCTCGTCAACCGTGCGTTTGATGTCGGCGAAATCGGCGGCGACGCCGGGCTCGTTGGCATGAACCACGCGTAGGGCTTCGGCCTGCAGTGAGGCGCGCGTGAGCTGGTGCCCGACGTTGTCGTGGATCTCGCGCGCGATGCGGGCGCGTTCGGCGAGCGTCGCGAGCTCGACTTCGTAGTCCTGGCGGTCGGCAAGATCGCGGTTGCGTGCTTCGAGCACGAGGGCTCGTTCCTGCAGCTCGTCGCGGATACGGCGCATGCGCTGCTGCTCGCGCTCTAGCTGGGCGGTACGTAGCGATAACAAGGTGGCGGCAACCGAAAGGATGGCGGTCAACAGGAGCGTTCGGGCAGTGAGCACGTCGGCACGAAGGTCCGCGACGAGCGCAAAGACAAAGGTGACGCCAATGCCCAGCGCGACCCAGGCGTGCTCGCGGCGCACGCGTCGCGCGATGTCATAGAGGGCGAGAGGCGCAAACGGCACAAACGGCGGCACGAAGACAACCGCGATGATGTAAGCGTAGCTCGCGGCCTCGCTCGCACGGCGCGTGCGTTCCCCCTGCCCGACCTCGGCCAGCGAGGTGGCAATAACGCCAAGGCAAAACGCCGCGACCAGGCGAGTGTCCACAGCAAGACCCATGGCGGCCGCAATACAGCACGCCAGCACGATCGATTTGTCGAAAAGCCTGTTCATACGGGTATTGTACGCGAAGCTGCGCGTGGTGGAGGGGCCGCCTGCGCAACCGTGACATTCCTCCCGCGCGGCAAAGCGGGGGCGTCGGCAGGCCGCACGACCAAGGCCCCCGCACTCGTGACAAAGCTCACTGGTGCGCGCCGGCGGTTCCTGCGATGATGCAATCGTACCGGGCCGCAATCAACAGAAGGGCCGCCTCATGACAGACATCGTCCACGTCGAAAATCTCGTCAAGCGCTACGACGATCTTATCGCGCTCGACCACTTTAACCTGTGCATCGCTCCCTGCGAGATCTTTGGCCTGCTGGGCCCCAACGGCTCGGGCAAGACCACGTCCATCAACTGCATTCTGCAGCTGCTCGCCTACGACAAAGGCACCATCGAGCTGTTCGGTGAACCCATGACGCCCACGCGCTACGACCTCAAGCGTCGCATCGGCGTGGTGCCGCAGCAGGTGGCGGTGTTTGACGAGCTTACCGTGCGTGAGAACATCGACTATTTCTGCAGCCTTTACGTTAACGACCGCAAGCACCGTCGGGCGCTCGTGGACGAGGCGATCGACTTCGTCGGGCTGGGCGACTTTGCTAAGTTCCGCCCTGGTAAGCTCTCGGGCGGCCTGGCGCGTCGCCTCAACATCGCCTGCGGCATCGCGCACAAGCCCGAGCTCATCTTCTTTGACGAGCCCACGGTGGCGGTCGACCCGCAGAGCCGCAACGCCATCTTGGAGGGCATCTGCCGCCTGCGCGACGAGGGCGCTACAGTGGTGTATACCAGCCATTACATGGAGGAAGTCGAGCAAATTTGCAGCCGCATCATGATCATGGACGGCGGCCGCGTGCTGGCGCAGGGCACCAACGACGAGCTCAAGCGCATGATTCAGATGGGCGAGAAGATTGTAATCGAGGTCGGCGAGGTTCCGAGTGCGGCGCTCGGTGCCGTCGCAAGCCTGCCGCACGTTCTGGACCTTTCGGCAACGGCGGGACAGCTCACGTTTTCGTGCGAAGCGAGCCCGCACAACCTGACGGACATTCTCGATGCGCTGCGCTCGCATGACGTGCCGCTCGGCCGCATCTATTCCGAGCCGCCGACCCTCAACGACGTGTTCCTCGAGATCACCGGCCGCGAGCTGCGCGACTAGGGGGCGCCATGTTCAACACCATCATTACCACGCTCAAGATGCTGTTGCGTCGGCCGAGCACCTGGGTCTGGGGCGCGGTCTTTCCCGTTGCGCTTTCCACGATGTTCATGTTTATGTTTGCGAACCTGAGTTCCGATGGCAAGGTCGACCCGGTGCCGGTTGCCGTTGTCGCCGACGAAGCCTGGGACGCTTCGACCTTTAAAGATGTGGCGACCTCGCTTGCCAAGGAGGGCGACGACCAGCTGCTCGAGATCCACGAATGCGACGACGCTGCCGACGCAAACCGCGCGCTCAAGGCCGGCGAGGTTGCGGGCATCTATACGGTCGACGACGCAGGCGTACCCAAGCTCACACTGCTATCGAGCTACGACAGCTCGCGCGCATCATCGGTGCTCACCGATCGCAGCATCCTGGAGACGGTGGCAAGCTCGTATACACAAAATGCCGAGCTCATGTCCCAGATTGCCCAGGACAACCCGGCGGCGCTCGCCGACCCGGAGGCGGTTGCGCGCGCCCTGTCGCTCGAGGGCGGAACCCGCCGCGTAAACCTGACACGCACCACGCCCGACGGCACGGTCATCTACTATTACGCGCTTTTTGGCCTGGTCGCGATGATGTCTGCCGAGTTTGCCGCCTTGAGCGTCGTCGACCTGCAGCCCAATCTGTCGGGCCTTGGCGCGCGTCGTTGCGTGGGCGGTCTTTCCAAGACGGCATCGCTGGCCGGTATCTTTGTGGGCTCGTGGCTGGTCTCCTTTGCCTCGATGACGATCGCGATCGGCTACGTGCGCCTGGTCGTGGGCGTCGACTTTGGCGGGCGCGAGGGGCTGTGTTTGGTGGGCGGCGCTGCTTCCGCGATTGCCGCCACGGGCCTGGGGCTCTTTGTGGGCACGCTTCCCGTTAAGGGCGGCAAGGCGTCCAAGTCGGGCATCCTTACGGGCTTTGCCACCACGTGCGCCCTGTTCGCCGGCCTCTACGGCGAGCCGGCGATGGCGCTTGCCGACGACGTCGCCCGCGCCTGCCCGGCCGAGTGCTGGTTCAACCCCGTCAAGCTCATCTGCGACATGTTCAATCGCCTGTATTTCTTTGAAGACCTGGGGCCCTTCGCCGTTCGCGCCGGCGCGCTCGTCCTGATGGCGCTGCTGTTCGTTGCCGCCGCCACGCTGATCTTTGGAAGGAGCCGCTATGAGCACCTTTAAGACCGCGCTTCGCATGGCGCTGGCGCACCCGTTCTACCTGCTCATCTATACGGTGTTCATCTCGCTCATGGGCGTATTCATCGCGGCATCGGTGAGCTGGAACTCATCGCAGCTCACCGAGTACAAGCCCTACGATGCCAACGTGATCGTGGTCGACCGCGACGACAGCGACCTTTCGCGTGCGCTTACCAAGCATTTGGGTTCGCGTTTTGAGCTGGTCACGGGCATCGGCGACGATACGTACGACCTTGCGGACGCGCTCTCCAAGAGCAACAGCGCCAAGGGCAGCGCCGACTGCGTGTTCTTTATCCCGGAGGAGTTTGAGGACGACCTCGTTGCGGCTGCCCGCGCGGGGGAGGCCCTGCCCAAGCTCGACGTGACCTACGGTTCCGGCACCATGGCGGCGGCGCTTTCGTCTGCCGAGGCCTCGCGCTGGATCTCGCTCGCGGGCGCTGCGGCGGCGCTTGAGCCCGCTGCTTCTAACGGCGACGTTGCCAAGGCCGCCGAGCATGCCGCTGCAAAGCGCGCGGAGGTCCAGATCGAGCAGGTCAAGGTCGACTCGACGGCTGCCGCCACGCTCGAATCATATTTCAACTTTGGCGCGTACGCGATTATCTCGTCGGTCATCGTATCGGTGGGGTTGGTGTTCTCGGGCATGAACGAGCCCGAGCGCGTGCGTCGTATGGATGCCGGCCCGGTCTCCGAGCGCCAGCGCTCGCTTGCCGTGTTCGCGGCTGCCGCCGTGCTCACCGTCTGCATCTGGTTTGTGTCGAGCATGATGGGCGTCGTGGGCTTTGCCGGCGCGGTTGCCGAGGTCGGCGTGGGTCGTGTGTGCCTGGCGCTGGCGGCGACGTTTGCCCTGGCGTGCACGCCTCTGGCCGTTGGCTTTGCGCTGTCGAGCCTGGGTGCGCGCGAGGAGCTGCTTAACGGTGTGGGCAACCTGCTCGGCATGCTCATGACGTTTTTGGGCGGCGCTTGGATGCCGCTGTCGCTGATGGGCTCGGCCGTGCAGACGGTGGCGCACTTTGTGCCGACGTATTGGGTGAACGACGCGATTGGCAAGGCGCTCGCCGCGGACCTGACGTCCACCGTGCTGGGCGACATCGCTTGCGATCTGGGCGTCACAGTGCTCTTTGCCGCGGCCATCGCCGCCGTAGGCCTAGCCCTCGCACGCGCCAAATCCCACGCCTAGCCACCTAGTCATCGGGGACGTTCTTAAACGACTGGTCGCTGGGGGCAGTCTTTGCCCATTCGCCGGCCCGCCGGCCGGGCTGGCAAGGACTGTCCCAATATGTCGGCACTTGGGGACGTTCCTTTCCTGCCGGCACTCATTGGGGACAGACTTAAATGAGCGATTTCACTCATTTAAGTCTGTCCCCAATGAGTAGGTTGGAAAAAAGCCGCGCACGTCGCTTAAAAATAGTTCGCCCGGGTTTACTATTAGCCTAGAAAAGTAGCAGAAGGCTAACAATGGGGGATAGCATGGCGACGAAGCAAACCTACGTCCAGGTCAAGGGGCTCAAGAAGCACTACGGCGACGGTGACGCGCGCCTGACGGTGCTCGACGGCATCGACACGTCCATCAATCGCGGCGAGATCTGCGTCATGCTGGGGCCTTCGGGCTCGGGCAAGTCGACCTTCCTTAACCTGATCGGTGGCCTGGAAGATGCCGACGCCGGCTCCATCATGGTGGACGGCTGCGACCTCACGGTGCTCAAGCCTACCGACCTGGGCGAGTATCGCCGCCGTGAGCTGGGCTTTGTCTTCCAGTTCTACAACCTGGTGCCCGATCTCACCATCAAAGAGAATATCGAGGTCACGGCGCACCTGTCCAAAAACCCGCTCAATGTCGACGACCTGCTGCGCTCGCTGGGCCTCTACGAGCACCGCAACAAGTTCCCGCGCCAGGTCTCGGGTGGCCAACAGCAGCGCTGCGCCATCGGCCGCGCGCTCGTCAAAAACCCGGGCCTGCTGCTGTGCGACGAGCCCACGGGCGCGCTTGACTACAAGACGTCCAAGGAAATCTTGCAGCTCATGGAGGATGTCAACCGCACCTACGGCTGCACCATCATCATTGTCACCCACAATGCCGCCATCGCGCGCATGGCCAATCGCGTGCTGCGCCTGCGCGACGGGCACATCGTCGAGGATGAGCTCAACGAGTCGCCCGTTGCGGCCGCCGAGCTTGATTGGTAGGCGGCGCCATGACACCTCTCGCAAAACGTCTCCCGCGCGAGCTGCGCCGCAATATCGGCAAGTACCTGGGCATCTTTTTGCTTATGTGCGGAAGCATCGCTCTCACCTCGGGCTTTTTGCTCGCAGCGCATTCTATCGGCTGCCTTATCGACGACATGCGCGATGCGTACACGATTGAGGACGGCCGCGTGACCACCTCCTTCGAGGCCACCAAAGACCAGCTCAAGGCGGCCGAGGATGCAGCCGGCGACGTCGGCGGCGTTACGCTCTACAAGAATTTCTCCATCGACGCCATCATCAAAAAGACCGCCGGCGACGACGGCACCAAGCGCACGCTGCGCACCTATGCGCACCGCACCAAGGTCGATATCGCGTCCTACTGTGAGGGCAAGGAGCCCAAGGCGGACGACGAGGTAGCAATCGACCGCGTTTTTGCCACCAACAACGACCTGTCCGTGGGCGATAAGGTCGAGCTTGAGGGCCGCACCTACACCATCTGCGGCATCATGACCCAGCCCGATAGCCAGGCGCTGTTCCTCAACAATTCGGACTTTACGGTGAACACCATCACCTATGGTGTGGCCGAGGTCGCCGATGCCGGCTTTGCCGCGCTCGAGGATGCCGGCGGCGCGCCTGCCTACACCTACTCCTTTACCTTTGCCGATCGCGATCTCTCCACCGCGGACCGCACCGATGCCGAGCAGGATATGGTGGAGGCACTGACCGACGCCGATGCGCGCGTGGATGACCTCATCGACGCCGATTCCAACCAGGGCATTGGCTACGCGCGTGACGACGTGGACGGCGACTCCATGATGTGGATGACGTTGCTCGACATCATCATCGTGATAATGGCATTTGTCTTTGTGGTCCTTACCGACGCCACCATCGAGGAGGAGAGCGCCATCATTGGCACGCTGCTCGCCAGCGGCTATCGTCGACGCGAGATTGTGCTGCACTACCTTGCGCTTCCCGCCATCGTGGGCGTGGTCGCGGCGCTTTTGGGCACTGCGCTCGGCATTGCGTTCTTTACCGAGCCCATGCGCAGCCTCTATTACGGTTCGTACAGCCTGCCGCCCTTCCAGGCGTACTGGAGCTGGGAGATCTTTGTGAAGTGCGCCGTGGTTCCCGCCGCCGCGCTCATCCTCATCACGCTGGTGGGTCTGCTTCGCAAAATGGGCAAGACGCCGTTGCAGTTCCTTCGCCACGAGGCGAGCGGCAAGTCGGGTACCAAGCGCGGCATGCAGCTGCCGGAGCGCATGGGCTTTGTCTCGCGCTTCCGCCTGCGCATCTTCCTGCGCAACTTGGGCAACTTCGCCACGCTCTTCGTGGGCATCGCGTTTGCCTCGCTGCTGCTGCTCTTTGGCCTGGCGATTTTGCCCACGATGACGCACTATGCGGACAACCTCGAGACAAGCCTGGTCGCCGAACACCAGTACACGCTCAAGGCTCCGCTGGAGCTCGAGGGCACTGCCGAGGAGCGCGAGCAGTGGTCGGCACTCGAGCGCTTGCAGTCGGTTGACGGCGCGCTGCTTTCCGCCGCCCAGGATGCCGATGACGAGCTTGACGACGCGGCCGATGCGGCGCAGGCGGCGACCGATGCCGCGACCGCATCTCCGTCTGCCGAGAGCCTGACTGCGGCGCAAGATGCGCTTGCAAACGTCCAGGACAAGAAGGATGCGCTTTATGCGCGCCTCGATGACCTTGCCGATGCCCTCGACTGCGACCGCGACGAGGCTATCGACCTGATCGACAAGGCCTCTAAGATCGACACTGACAACGACGAAATCCACCCGGTCAATACGACCGACAACGGCGCGGGCGCAATCGCGCAGGCCGAGAAATATGCCGTTTACCAGTTGCAATACGACCGCGGCGATGGTAATGGACAGGAGACGATTTCCGTTTACGGCATCTCGCCCGATTCGCGCTACTGGAAAGACCTCAACGTCGGCGATGGGCGCGTCGTCTTTGGCGGCGGTCTGCTCGATAAGTTTGGCTGGAGCGAGGGCCAGAAGGTCACGCTCGGCGACAAGTACGAAGGCGAGCATTATTCTCTTGAGTACGCGGGCAAGGACTGTGCCTGGGGCTCCAAGTCGGACATGAATATCT
>CABRLT010000044.1 GCA_902471785.1 uncultured Collinsella sp. | reverse complement strand
AGATGTTGAGGAACAGCGACGAGAGCACGACCTGCATCATCGAGAAGATGACGAAGCGCTTGCTAATGCCGCTCCAGCATAGGAGCGCCACGGGAATGTTGAGCGCAAGCATGCCGAGCGAGATGTCGATGTGAACGCCGCCCAGCGAGGTAACGCGATCGAGCAGGACCGCGACGCCGGTGAGACCGCTCGGAAGCAGGTCGGCGGGCTGAATGAACGCCTGGATCAGAAATGTCTGGAGAACGGCGGAAATGGTGACCGCCACAGCAGTAATGGCGCGGCGGACGATGGTGAGGCGGCCGAGCACGAGCACTCGGTCCGTGAGCTGATCGATGGCGTTCGCCACGCAGGCTCCTTTCGAAGGCAGATGTAGTTGTGGGATATGTCCGCGATTGTAGCATGGAGCGTGCGGGGGCGCTTCAATTCACCCTCTCCCGACAACCAAAGCGGGACCAGCAACCCCACGACCAAAGGCCCAAATTACAAGTGAGTAGACTTTACGCGACCTGCAGAGCACACCCAAAACCGCCACCCCTGTGACCTGCGGTTTTACAAAGGAAGATATGCATTGTGCTCGGCCTGCGCCAAAAAGTCTACTCACTTAGTCCGAATCGAAGCCAAACGGATCAAAATCGAAACCAAATGGAGCCAGTCCACCGCAAAAAACGCTTGAACCCGTGCTTCTCGCGGCGGATTGACACTACAAAGCGGCCAAAATGTCGGTCAGATTATCAATAACGGCATCGGCTCGCGATTGATCGAGGTTGACGCCCTCGTGCGGACGCAGTGCCAGGACGCGGGCGCCGGAACGCTTGCCGGCCTCGATGCCCAAAGGCGAGTCCTCGATAACCAGGCACTCGGCAGGCTCCGCCCCCAACGCCTCCATGGCACGCAGGTAAATCTCGGGGTCGGGCTTAAACGCACTGCACTCGTGACCGCTGATGGTGTAGTCCAGCACGTCGGCGATACCGGCAATCTCCACCAGCTCGTCGATCAACTCACGATAGGACGAGCTCGCGATGGCACACTTCACGCCACGCTCGTGCAGCTCACGCATCACCGGCTCCGTCTGCTCGTTGAGCAGCTCGGCATACGGAACGGGATGGTCTGGGCTGTAGACCTGCTTGTACTCCACGCGCAGGCGCTCGCGCAGCTCAACATCGTCAGGTACCAGCGACTTCCAAATGGCGGGCTCGTTAGACCCCGAAAGATCGGGGATCTCGTCAAAGTGAAAGCCCTTCTCCTCCATAAACGCCACGCGACGACGGTTGTAGAACCACTCGGTATCGACCAGCACGCCGTCCATGTCAAACAGCACTGCCTTGATCATACGCATCTCCTCCCACCTGCCAAAAAGGGACAGGTTTATTTTGGTAGGTTTTATCTGGGATTTGCGACGCGACAGACACGCCCTCCCCAGAGCAAAAAAGGGGATGGGGCGCAAACCCCATCCCCTCTCAATCAACCCGTAAGGTCTACTTACTTGTGATTAGTAGGAAAGCTTCCACATGTAGCGACGCATGGTCAGCGGATGCTGACGGGCCTCGGCGATCTGGTTGCCGTACTCGCGCATAACGGCGAGGTGCAGCAGCGGGTTGAAGTAGGTGACGACGCTCGCGGGCACGGCGTCAGCCAGGCCGTAGTCCTTGGAGTCGATCAGAGCGACCTTGGCGCCCATGCGCTCAAGGAAGGTGAGGGCGCGGGCGTCCATCGGACGGGTAGCGCCATCGGACATGAAGAAGACGTAGGGCTTACCCTCGGTGGAAACCTCGAACGGGCCGTGGAAGTACTCGCCGGTGTTGTAGGCGGCGGCGTCGATCCACTGCATCTCGGTGAACAGGAAGGCGGCGTGAGAGTAAGCCATCTTCTCGGAGGCACCAGAGGCCATGAAGTAAATCATCTTGTCGTCCTTGAAGTCCTCAGCGAACTTCTTGGCGAGCTTCTTGCAGGACTGAGCAGCGTTCTCGCAGAGATCGAAGACGTTGGTGAGGCCGGTGATCATGTCGTCGTACTTGTCATAGCCCTCGGTCTGCTGAAGGATCTCGAGAGCAAGAGCGATGGCATAGCCGGGCTTCTCGCACTTGGCAGCGAAGTTGGCGTGGAAGCCGTGAACGATGACGTAGTCAGCGTCGACGGTCAGAGCGGAGCCAGCCTTGTTGGTGAGGGAGACGACCGGGCAGTTGTGCTTCTTGGCGGTCTTGTTGGCCTCGACGGTCTCGGGCGTGGAGCCACCGAGGGAGCAGGTGATCACGAAGGTGTGCTCGTTGACCCAGGAAGGCGTGTCGTAGTTGAACTCGTTAGCGGTGAAGATCTGAACGTTCAGCTTGTCCGTGTTGTTGGCCAGGAAGTACTTGGCGGGGTACAGGTCGGACATGGAAGCACCGCAGCCGACGAAGGCGACACTGTGGATCTCGTGGTTGGACAGGACGTCAGCGACGATCTGCTTAGGGAGGTTAAGGTCGATCTCGTACATCTGACACATTCCTTTCGATTTTTGCGGCGCCACATTGCCGGGCGCTCGCAGGGTTACCGTGGTTTGGACCGAGTCACCGGTCCGTTGAGGATGCGACAAGGGGACTGTCCCATTGTCGCATTTTGGGGATGGAAGCCTGCCTGGGGTATGGGATGCCAGGCAGGCCCCCGGGGGAAAGCGGTTAGGCGCTTGGTCGCGACTAGGCCAGAATGCCGGCCGCGGAGAGGGCGATGCCGCCCACGATGGCGATCACGAGAAGCCAACCGGTGTTGACGTTCTTCTTGATGAGCCAGTACATAAGGCCGGTGAGGCCAAGGGAGATCATCTGGGGCATCATGCCGTCCAGGATGTCCTGGATAACGACGGTGCCCTCAGCGAACTGCAGCGGGGTGGTGGCGCCGATCAGCGTGGCGATCATGCCACCCACGGACATAAGACCCACGATGCCGCAGACATACATGAGCTTCTCCATGAGGTCGCCGCCCTGAAGCTTGCTCAGGTACTCGTGGCCGCCCTGATAGCCCATCTTGGCGGCGAACCAAGTAATCAGCACAGAGGGGACGATGGAGATGAGCATGGCCAGGATCGGGCCCATGATGGAGCCCTGCTGAGCCAGCTGAACGCCCAGGCCAAAGGCGATAACGCGGATGGTGCCCTGGAAGAAGGAGTCGCCGATGCCGGAAAGCGGACCCATGAGGGAGGTCTTGACCGCGTTGATCGAATCGGGATCGAAGTTCTCGGGATCCTTGGCGTACTCCTCCTCCATGGAGGCGGTGAGGCCCAGGATAAAGGCGCTCGTCTGCGGGGTGCAGTTGTAGAACGCCATGTGACGGTGGTAAGCCTCTTTCTTAGCAGCGAGCTGCTTGGGGTCGGACTCGTCCGGATAGAGGCGATCGAGCGTGGGAACCATGCCGTAGAGGAAGCCCATGTTCATCTGACGCTCGTAGTTCCAAGAGGCCTGGATGGCCCAGGAGCGCCAGAAGAACTGGCTGACCTTCTTGTTCAGGGACACGTCCTTGGTTGCGGTTGCCATAGTGTGTTCCTCCTTAGTCTTCGTCGTCTTCGAGCGGATCGTAGTCGGAATCGACACCGGCGGCTGCATGGGAACCGTTGAACTTGAAGCCCATGAAGACGACAGCCAGGCACACACCGATCAGAGCGACCGCGATGACGGACAGGTTGAGGTAAGCGGCGAGCAGGAAACCGATGAACAGGAACGGAGTCATACCCTTCTTGATCATCATGGTGAGCAGCAGGGCCAAGCCGTAGGCGGTCATGATCTTGGTCGAAACGTTAAGACCAGTGGACAGCCACTCGGGAACCATGTTGACGATGGCCTGAACCAGGTCGGTGCCAACAAAAACGGCGAGGAAGATCGGCAGGAAGTACATGACGGCGTACAGACCGGAGCCGGCGCAGATGTGCATACGGTAGGCGGTCTTGAACTTTCCGTTATCGATCGCGCTATCTGCCACATGGGTGAGGGCGGCGATGATGGAACGGAAGACAATGCCGAGGAGCTGACCCAGGACGGCGACCGGGATGGCGATCGTCATGGCGGTCTCGGCGGAAGCATCGGTCAGGCATGCGAAGGCAGCGGCCACGATGCCGCCCAGGACCATATCGGGCGGAACGGCAGCGCCGACCTGCACCAGGCCCATGGACACGAGCTCGACGGCGGCACCGACGGCAAGGCCGGTGGGCACATCGCCCAGCAGCAGACCGACGAGCGTAGCGCCAACGAGGGGCTGCTCGAAGTTAAGACGACCGAGCAGGCGGGAGTCCCACATGCAGAACACGCCGACGAGGCCGACGAGCACCGCACTGATGAACGTATTCATACCCTTCTCCTTTCAGTCAGGCAAAAGCCTGGTTGATTACAGCTTGGCGTCGATGTCGACGCTCTGATACGTAGGGGTCTGCTGGACGTAGAGCTTGATGCCCATGTCGAGCAGCTGGTTGACGTCGGCCTTCTGGTTGGCGTCGAGGAAGACGGAGCTGTCCTTGCCGCCGACCTGATCGGCACCGTCGTGGTTGGCGGTGGCGCCCAGGTTGATGGCGTCGAGCTTGTAGCCCTGGCAGAACTGCAGCATCTCGGCCGTGTTGCCAAAGACGAACATGACGCGCTCGCCGAGGGTGTTGAGCTTGTCCATCTTGGCGAGGGCACGCTCGACGGTGAAGACGTTCAGGCGCACGCCCTGGGGCTTGGCCAGCTTAAGAGCGCCCTTCTTGATGTCATCGTTGGCGGCAGCGTTGTCGACGACGATGATGCGCTCGGCCTGAACCTTGGTGGTCCAGGTAAAGACGACCTGGCCGTGCAGCAGACGGTAGTCAAGACGTGCGAGGACGATCTTGGCGGGACCGGAGCTGTGACGGGACGCCTTGGCCTTCTTGGCGGGAGCCGCGGCGGCCTCGACCGGTGCGTTGGGATTGGTCAGACCGGTGCGGGCCTCGTTGATGAGGGCCGCGAGCTCGGCGCCCTTGACGGGGGCGGGGCTCATAGCAAGCGTGAGCGCCAACGGGATGTTGAAACCGCTGACAACCGTGAACTTCGTGCCGTTCTTGGAAAGCTCGACCATGTTGTTGTTGACCGAGCTGCCGAGCATATCGGTCAGCACATAGACGGTGTCGTCCGCGTTGAACGTGGCGATCATAGCCTCAACCTTATTGGTGATGGGCTCCTTGTCGTCACGAGCAAGCGACACGACGTGGACGTTCGACACGTCGCCGAGAACCATCTCGAGCGTGTCTTTGGCGCCTGCGGCCAGGCCGCCATGAGATGCGAGAATGATCTGATTCATCTTGCCTCCTCCTTTTCGTTATGGTCATTATAACGTCTTATACGTTGCTTATATTGCTAATTAGTATAAAGACCGTTCGCGGGTGAAAATCGACCGTTGACGGGTTTAACGTACTCGAAACGTTGGGCTGGGTAGGCCGGCGCTAGCTGGATAACCCCAGGTCAGACCCTGCGCGCAATCCCCTATCGCACGAAGTACCAGGGGCTTTCCTGTACGGTGGGTTCCAGCGCAATGCCGGTGCGTTCTTTAAACAGATCCATGTCCTGAGATTTTTCGGTCCACCACGCGTTGGGCTTAAAGGTCATGCTCTCAATGACATGACCGACAAACACACTGTTGCGCAGCTTGGAGAAGTCGGTGTTCATAATCAGGATGGACGCGAGCACCAACACGATGCCCAGGACTTTAATCGCGCCGGCGGGCTCGGCGTAGACACCAATGCCCACCAGTACGGTGACGACCGTCTCGAAAGACATTACGACGGGAACTTTCGATGTCTCGAGCCCCATGGACAGACCCTGCATATATAAGATGTAAGCAACGGCTGTGGGGATGAGTCCAAAGCCAAGGAACAGCAGCAGCAGCTGTGGCGACATTGCCGCGGCGACATCCGGCCACGGAGCCGCGATAGCTGCCATAACCGCACCGCCAAAAACAAAGCCCCAAAACGTGACAGCCAGCGGGTGGACCGTCTTGGTTGCTATTCGGCTAAACACCGCGAGCGACGCACCACAAAGGCCTGCAATCACGCCCGACGTGACGCCCCAAACCGAAAAATGAAAACCGGAAAGGTCGCCATTGGTCACTGCAAGCACGCAGCCTACGATGTTAAAGACAATGGCAACGAGCTTGTTGGGGGTCACGTCCTCGCGATAAAGCACGCGGCCGAGCATGACGCCAAACACCGGCGAGGTGTAGAGCAGCACCGAGGCCGTGGACATGCCCACCTCGCCCATGCACTCGTAATAGCAGGTGTTAGCGGCGGCCAAACCGACGATGCCAACAAGCGCACAAGGAACAAGCTCTTTAGGGCTTGCCTTGAACAGGGCCAGCGGACCCTGAGCCACGGTAGACCCCTCACCCGGACGGCAGCCCATAAACATCAGGACCGGCGCCAAGATAAGCGCTCCGACCAACAAGCGAAAGGCAGCCATGCTCTGGGACGAAACGCCCATGGCCGAGATGCCGTTTACAAAGATTCCGATGCTGCCCCACATAAGCGCGGCGATCAGCACCAGCACATAGCCCAGATTGCTCTTCTTCAACGCAGCCTCCTCGGTATTGTTTCCAATATGTTTCGTACTACGTTATAGTCGTTATATACATTTTTCAAGACACAAATCGGCGAGCGGATAAGTGATCCGTTTTCCTCCGCCCCCAGCGGATTACTGGGCGGTTGCGGTGAAATAGTTCCTAAATAGAGGCTTCAAGCCCCCAAGCAGGAACTATTCCACCGCAACTTATGAGGACATCGAGCTGTTAGGCCGCTCTATCCCCTAGTAGTCCAGCTTCCACATGTAGCGGCGCGTCATGTAGTCCTTGTGGGTGACGGCAGAGAGCGCACGCATGTACACGTTGTTGAGGATCGGGGCAAAGATCAGGTGATTGAAGTACTCGCTCACGCTGTCCTTGATGTCGTTGAGGCCGAGCTCCTTGGCGTCGAGCTGATAGACGCGCTCGCCACCGTACTGGTTGACGAAGCGGATGCCGCGCTCGTCGTTGCAGCGGCTGCGGCCGACGCTGATGAGCTGGAACAGCGAGGTGCGCTTGTCCAGGATCTCGAAGGGGCCGTGGAAGAAGTCGCAGGTGTTGATGGTGCAAGAGTCGATCTGCAGCATCTCCTGCACGTTGCAGATGCTAAAGACGTAGGCGGCACCAAAGAGCGGGCCCTGGGCCATGACGTTGATGCAGGGCTTGTCGGCGTTCTGCTCGGCCCACTTGGCAGCGAGCGGACGGGTGTACTCGACGGCCTTGCGATAGATGGGGTCAACCAAGTCGAAGGCGGCCATGGCGGTCTCGTACTCGGCATAGCCCTCGGTCTGCTGCGTAAGCTCCATGGCGATCATGGTCACGACGGCGGAGTTGGTACGGCCCATGCAGGACTCATCGACGGCCAGGCTGTCATACTGAATCTTGTGGTCGCAGACCTCGGTGAGGCCGGACTCGTCGACATAGATCGCGATGGTGCTGGCGCCGTGGTCCTTGGCGACCTGGGCGGCGACGATGGTCTCCTTGGTGCCGCGCATGGACACGACGACGGCCAAGGTGTTCTCGTTGACGTAGGCAGGGGTTGCGTGCACGAACTCGTTGCTGGTGTAGCTGGAGCTCACGACCTGCGTGGCCTCGTGCTCCATAAAGTACTGGGCAGGATAGTTGCCGCCGTTGGATCCGCCAGCGCCAATCCACACGACGCGCTTGATGCCGCCCTTGTCAGCCTTGTCAGCCAAAACCTGGGAGACGACATCCTTAACCTGTTCCTGAGTAGTCATCGTGCATCAGCCTTTCTTCTCGTTTGATGCTCTCGATGGCATACAAGTTACATACATGTTTTGGTTATGTCGACTAGTTGTATGCTATATTT
>CABRLT010000043.1 GCA_902471785.1 uncultured Collinsella sp. | reverse complement strand
CGACACTGAAGTAAGTGTCCATCCTCGCAGTATCCGGTTCTCAAGGTGCACGCTTAGCGGCTGATCCGGTCCGACCGGGCCGCGCGGCAAGGAGATATATTGCCAGACCGCGAAGCCCTGTGGGACGTCAATTCCACTCTTCACAAGTCCTACACAATATATCGCTTCCTATATAAGACATAGAAAGGCGGGCGCAGAAATACTGCACGTATCAGATGATGACCCTTCGGTTAAGAGATATATAAAGATCGGTCACCTGTAAGTGTTTATCTACCCGCGCTTTTAGCAATGTAGACCAGCGCTTTCGATAAAAAAAGAGGGAGCGCCGCGCACAACGCGACACTCCCCTAGCGATTCAAGAGAACCTATTAGGCCTCGAGAGCCTTCTTGGCGATGGTAGCCAGCTCGTTGAAGGACTCGATGTCCTCGTAAGCCATCTGAGCCAGGACCTTGCGGTCGAGCTCGATGCCGGCAACCTTCAGGCCGTGCATGAACTGAGAGTAAGAGATGTCGTTCAGACGAGCAGCAGCGTTGATACGAGTGATCCAGAGAGAACGGATCTCGCGCTTCTTGTTGCGGCGATCACGATACTGATACTGCAGGGAGTGCTGGACCTGCTCTTTAGCATGCTTGTAAGTACGCGAAGCGGCACCGTAGTAACCCTTCGCACGGTGCATAACGGTACGGCGCTTCTTCTTGGCGGCAACAGCGCGCTTAATACGTGCCATGTTCTATCAACTCCTAGACGGTAAAACGAAAAACGGGAACGCGAACTTAGGCGAGACGCGACTTGATGACCTTGCGGTCGGCAGCGGCGATCTCGGTCTCCTGACGGAAGCCACGCTTACGCTTGGTGGACTTCTTGCTCAGGATGTGGCTCTTGAAAGCCTTGGCGCGCATAAGCTTGCCGGTACCAGTCTTGCGGAAACGCTTCTTGGTGCCGCTGTGGGACTTCATCTTAGGCATGAAATACTCCTTAATCGGTTACAGAACACTAGTTACTTGGTATCGCTTGCCGCTTTATCCTCATCGAAGGCGCCCTTAATCGGGGCGAGCAGCATAAGCATGTTACGGCCTTCCATTTTAGGCTTGGACTCGACCGTAGCGTAAGGCTTGAGATCCTCGGCGAGACGCTCGAGAACGTTAAGGCCCTGCTCCGGGTGAGCCATCTCACGGCCGCGGAACATGATGGTGATCTTAACGCGTGCGCCCTTCTTGAGGAAACGCAGAACGTGGCCCTTCTTGGTCTCGTAGTCGCCAACGTCGATCTTGGGTCGGAACTTCATTTCCTTGACCTCGACCTTGGACTGGTTCTTACGAGCAGCCTTGGCCTTCATGGCCTGCTGGTACTTGAACTTACCGTAGTCCATGACCTTGCAGACCGGCGGCTCCGCGTTGGGAGCGATCTCGACCAGGTCGAGACCCTGATCGTCGGCGACGCGCTGGGCATCGCGGATGGCGAACAGGCCGAGCTGAGAGCCATCGACGCCAATCAAACGGCACGAAGATGCAGTAATCTCGTCGTTGATGCGGGTGTCATCAGACTTAGCTATTTTCCCTACCTCCATTCATAAAAAAATAACCCGGCGCTTCTCAGCAACCAGGTCGTACACATAGACATCCTCGATTTGAGGAAGAGAATCTAATTTGTATGACCAGTCAGCTGCTCATTGGCGCCAAAAGGTGGGAACCCTCGGGTTCCTCTTTAGGGCATTGCGGGAACAACGCCTTTCGAATAATAACACGTACAGCGCGTTATCACATTACGTACACGAAAAAGGGGCCTTGACCCCCTTGAACGCTCGCTTGCATGTATGGTGCCCGAGGCGAGACTCGAAGGGCCTTCGCTTCGCGAAGCCCCGGGCTTCGGGCGCGTGGCGCCCTCGCCACGCTCCGCTACAGACAGGCCACAGGCCTGTTTGCTTAACGCTTCGCGCGCTCACGCGAGTTCGGCACGAAAAAGGGGGCCGCAACCCCCTTGAACGCTCACTTGCATGTATGGTGCCCGAGGCGAGACTCGAACTCGCACGTTGTTGCCAACGGTGGATTTTGAGTCCACTGCGTCTGCCAATTCCGCCACTCGGGCACGCAATGCGTGAGTTAGTTTATCACAGCTTTCTACCGATTAGTCCGAAAATGGAACTTCGAGCATTTCGATGAGTTCGACCGTGCGTAGCATCTCGCGCTGACGGCATCCGCGACCGTCGACCGAAGCCTCGCCCATCTGGTTATCGTAAGGGTCCTCGCGCATGCCGTCGAAAGAGGGCTCAAACTCTGCCTGGAATCGATTGTTGGCCACCATACGCCATGGGTCGAGATTGCCAAAGTAGTGACGGCGGCGCCACTCCTCCCCCATCCTGTGAGCAGAAGATCCAAATGACACGTCGGCGTTGAGCCAACCGGTCTGCGGCGTATAGAACTCTGCCCAGTCGTGCGACCCCACCGAATCGGGCGCAACGTACAGGCCGCTCTGCCAACGGGCAGGCACGCCCGCGATACGGCACATGGTGATAAACGTGAGCGCCATAACGCCGCAATCGCCGCGGAGCGAATGCGCGCAGTCATCGGCAATAGATCCCAAAAGCAAGTACGGCGGCTGATAGCGATAGTCGATATGCTGCGTCAGATAATCATAGATAGCACGAGCGCGATCGAGCGGATCCTCGAGTCCGTCAACAACACCGGCCGTCAGCTGCTGCAGATACGGCGTGAATGCAATGTGCGGACGGTCCTCGGAAATATCCTCGGGCAGAGGCGCGTCCATACGCGGATGAACCGGAAGTGTGCCACCGTAGACATCACAATAAGCAGCATCGATGTGATAACGATAAGTCACCGAGAATGAGCGCTCACTCGAAGAAGACCACGAGGCGGTACGCGCCGAAGCGTTCGCGGGAGCAACAGCACCCTCCGGCGTCATGTCGAGAATCTCGACCCGAGACTGCTGACGGCAGGCAGCCGCGACGGGAAGCCAAGCGCAAACGGTCTCCCCCTCCAGAGCGCCGGGGACAGACACGGACGCTTTAAGCGTAATGACGCGAGCCAAACCGTTTTGCGACTCCATCTCCTTGAGCATCTCGTTGCGCAGTGCAATTCCGTCCGTAGGATCGGACCGCATGCCGGGGACCTCTTTGGGATACACTCGAAGCGAATTGAGGAAGTTGTCGAGAACGAACAGCTCGCCATTGATAAAGCGCCAGTCAATACGCTTGCGATCAATCAGGTCGTCAAACTGCTCCTCGGTAAACTCAGGCCACTCCTCGCGAATCATCGCAATAGCCCGAGCGCGCGACACCGAAAAATGAAGCGGCGTCTCAAGCATGCGATACCGCTCGGCACGAACGCAGGCGGCAAGCGAGGGATCGGGATCTTGGGCAAGTAGGCGGTCGCAAGCCTCAATAGCCTGCGAAAGATACCCCGCGTCCTTTAAACGCAGAATCTCGGGTGGCAAGCCAACATCTAGAAAACGGAAGTCATCATTGCAAACATCAACAGAGCAACCAACAGGACCCTCGTCAATAACCTTCCCATCCGAAGGCAGCACATTAATAACAGCCATACCAAACTCCAAGTCATCAGAACTCTTGAAGTCCATTGTAGCGAGATAAAAAAGAAAGCCCCAACAAGGGAGCCATCAACACCGCCGAGCGGTAGTCAAAAAATGAATTCAGCCCAGTAACCCTGTAGCGAGTTAACGAAGGAGGCCCCGTTCACCCGAAGCTTTTCCCATTGCGCGACTTCTGGCAAAGCCAGGTGAGCGCAAGGGAAAAGCGTAGGGTGAACGGGGCCTCCGACGGGAAAGTTAAACCGCTACTTACGCCTTGTTGACGGAGCCAAACTCCTCCATGAGCTCCTTGGTGCGGGCAACGATGTTGTCGCGACCAGGCTTGAGGAGCTTGCGGGGGTCAAAGCCCTTGCCCTGCTGATCCTTGCCAGCCTCGATATACTCGCGAACGCCCTTGGCGAAGACGAGCTGCAGGTCGGTGTTGACGTTGATCTTGGAGATACCCAGGGAGATGGCCTTCTTGATCTGATCCTCGGGGATGCCGGTACCACCGTGCAGAACGAGGGGCAGGTCGCCGGTCTGAGCCTTGATCTCGCCCAGACGCTCGAAGGAAAGGCCAGCCCAGTCGGCGGGATACACGCCGTGGATGTTGCCGATACCGCAGGCGAGGAAGTCGACGCCCAGGTCAGCAATCTGCTTGCACTCAGCGGGGTCAGCGAGCTCGCCGTTGGAGGTCACGCCGTCCTCGGTGCCGCCGATGCCGCCGACCTCGGCCTCGATGGACATGCCCTTGGAGTGGGCAAGCTCAACGAGCTCCTTGGTGCGGTCGAGGTTAAGCTGGAAGGTCTCCTCGTGAGAGCCGTCATACATGATGGACGTAAAGCCGGCCTCGATGCACTTGAAGCAGTCCTCGTAAGAACCGTGATCGAGGTGAAGGGCGACGGGGACGGTAACGCCCGTGGCCTCGACGGCAGCCTTGACCATGTCGGCGCAGACCTTGAAACCGCCCATCCACTTAGCGGCACCAGCGGTGCACTGAAGGATCAGCGGAGACTTGGCCTCCTCGGCGGCCTGGAGAATAGCCAGGGTCCACTCGAGGTTGTTGGTGTTGAAGGCACCGAGAGCGTACTTGCCGGCCTCGGCCTTCTTGAGCATGTCTGCTGCGTTGACGAGCATAAAAGAAACCTCCTGTAAGGTTGCTCCGATAACGCCTGAGATTTTACCACGACATACCCGAGCATAAACGTTCGTTTGTTCACGAATACCATCCGATTGGACAAATTTTGACCGTTTGCCCCACAGAATCGACCCACTGGGGAAAATAGCTTGACGATTGAGCGGTCTTCGTGGTTCGAAAGACGGCTTCGAGCCTACATCTGCATAAACGGATTCTGCATAAGTTCGCGCGCTATCGTGGTCGAATCGCCATGGCCCGTCAAGCAAACGGTATCGGGCGGAAGCGTCTTGGCAAGTTTGGAGAGCGAACGCATAATCGCCGCCTCGTCACCGCCGGAAAGATCGGTACGACCGTGGCTGCCCGGGAAAAGCGTGTCGCCCACAAAGGCGATGTTCCCCTGCTCGGTCGCGGCGAACAGGACGATGCCGCCCGGCGTATGCCCCGGCGTCTCGATCACCTGCAGACAGACGTCGCCCACCTCGATTGTATCGCCCTCGGCAAGCAAGCGCGTCGGCTCACCCGGATCGGGCGTCTCGATACCCCACATGGCGCGCTGCTCCTCGATATTTGCGCGAGGTACCGTCACGTCCTTAGCGCACAACTCATATAGTGCGCTGTCGCCAACGACAGCTCGAACCCCGGCGACCCCGCCAACATGGTCGGCATGACCGTGCGTGCAGACAGAGCCGAGTACGCGAACCTCGGGATGCGCGGTGCGGATATGCTCCACAAGACGCTCGCCCTCCCACGCAGGGTCGATGATCACGCACTCATTGTTCGAAATAACTGCATAGCTATTGGTCTGAATGGGACCGTTTACGAGCGTCTCGATCTCGACCGATCCCTTGGGAGTTAAATCCAAGGACACAGCACTCATGTCCCTCTCCTCTCTATAGAACTCGAGGCATCAAACGATGCCTCGAGTGTAGCGAATATCGATAATGTGTCTCGTGCGTCGCGACTAAACGCGGCGCTTAAGCTGGGCTCCACCCTCGCCGGGCATCAGACGGCGAGCGTCGTAGACCGAATCGACACTGCTGATGGAAGCCAGCAGCGGATCCAGACCGCTCGCGTCCGAGATCTCGACCATAAAGCGCAGGGTTGCAATACCCTCGCGGTTGGTCGACGTGGCGGCAGAAAGGATATTGCCGCCCGCATCGCCAATGGCAATGGTGACATCCTTGAGCAGGCCCATGCGGTCCAGGCACTCGACCACGACCTCGACCTGGAAGAGGGTGTCGGCAGCGCCGTCCCACTCCACATCGATCATGCGCTCGGGATGTTCCATAAGACCCTTGACGTTGGGGCAGTTGGCGCGATGCACCGAAACGCCACGACCGCGCGTGATGAAGCCGACGATGTCGTCACCCGTCACGGGGTTGCAGCAATGAGCCAGACGGACCAGCAGGCCGCTGTTGCTCTCGCCCTTGACGATAATGCCGTTACTGGCGCTCTTGCCGCGCTTTTGCGGCTTGCGGTTGGAGCCGCGAGCGGGCTGCTTCACGACCTCGGCGATAGCCTCGGCCTTGGTGAGCTGTTCCTCGGGCTTGGGGTCCAAGATTTGCTCGACCTTATTGCCCACAGCGCGCGGGGCAACCTTGCCGGCGCCGACGGCGGCAAACAGGTCCTCGAGCTGCTTGAAGTTAAACTGCTCCGCCACGGCGTTGAGTGCACGCGTCGAACGCGGCGTAGAAATGCCATAGCCACGCTTACGCAGGTCCTTGGCCAGCATATCGCGACCGGCGGCAGCGTCGTCGTCCTTGGTCGCAGCGGCAAAATAGCGGCGGATCTTTGACTTGGCGGAAGGTGTCTTAACGATCTTGAGCCAATCGCGCGACGGCTTGGAACTCTTGTTCGTCAGGATCTCGACACGGTCACCCGTCTTAATCTCGTGCGTGAGCGGAGCCACCGCACCGTTGATTTTGGCGCCGACGCAGTGGTTTCCCACCTCGGTGTGAACGGCATAGGCAAAGTCGAGCGGCGTGGAGCCGGCACGAAGCGCCATGACCTCGCCTTTGGGCGTGAAGACAAAGATCTCCTGATCGAACAGATCGACCTTCAGCGAGTGCAGGTATTCCTTGGCATCGGTGATCTCGTCGGAAGCCGCCCAATCGAGCGAATGCTTGAGCCAGTTGATCTGGTCGTCCAAACGTTGAGCGTCATTGGTCTTGGAAGCAGACGATCCGCCCGACTTCTTATATAGCCAGTGGGCGGCAATGCCGTACTCGGCCTGCTCATGCATCTCGTAGGTTCGAATCTGAATCTCGAGCGGACGAGCCGTAGGGCCGATGACCGTCGTATGGAGCGACTGGTAGTTATTGACCTTGGGCATGGCGATATAGTCTTTAAAGCGACCGGGCATGGGGTGCCACAGCGTATGCACCGCGCCGAGCGTGGAGTAGCAATCGCGCACCGAATGCGTGATGACGCGCAGTGCCACCAGGTCGTAGATCTCGGAGAATTCCTTGCCCTTGCGCTTCATCTTTTGGTAGATGGACCAATAGTGCTTGGAACGGCCGTTGATCTGGAAGTCCTCCAGGCCAATGCGGTTGAGTTCGTCGGTGAGTGTCTTGATGGTCTCGGCAAGGTAGCGCTCGCGGACCTCGCGCGACTCAGCCACCATGCGCGCGATGCGCTGGTAGGCATCGGGCTCCAGGTAGAAGAAGGACAGGTCCTCGAGCTCCCACTTAATAGAGCTCATGCCCAGGCGGTCAGCCAAGGGCGCGTACACGTCCATGGTCTCGCGAGCCTTAAACAGGCGACGATCCTCGCGCAGGGCTGCCAGCGTTCGCATGTTGTGCAGACGGTCGGCAAGTTTAACGATGATGACGCGAATGTCCTTGGACATGGCGAGGAACATCTTGCGCAGCGTGAGCGCCTGCTTCTCGTCCATGCTGTCGACTTCGATGTTGGTGAGCTTGGTCACGCCATCGACGAGCTCGGCCACCGTATCGCCAAACAGGCCGGAAACATCGGTGAGCGAGGTCTCGGTGTCCTCGACGGTATCGTGCAACAGCGCGGCGCACACCACGTCACAATCCATCTTGAGATCGGCCAAAATGATGGCAACCTCGACGGGATGGTTAATGTACATCTCACCCGAGCGGCGCTTTTGGTTACAGTGTTTCTCGGCGGCAAAGCAGTAGGCTTGCTCCACCTTGGAGAAGTCGTCCTCATTCATATATTTGAGGCACAAGCGCTCCAGCTTGTCGTAGCTGTCCGCCATAATCTCGGGCGGCAGCTCATCGGCAT
>CABRLT010000042.1 GCA_902471785.1 uncultured Collinsella sp. | reverse complement strand
CCGCCATTACCTACATGCGCACCGCCAAGCAGGGTAGTCTTCACGAGGCCGACGAAAAGATCCAGTCGGCTCACGCACAGGCTGAGTCCCTAATCGGTGATGCAAAGCGTCAGGCCGAGACCCTCAAAAAAGAGGCTCTGCTTGAGGCAAAGGAAGAGATCATCAAGAATAAGCAGGCTGCCGAGGCCGAGGACAAGCAGCGTAAGAGCGAGATTCGTACGCTCGAGAACCGTGTGATGCAGCGCGAGGAGTCCCTCGATCGCCGCAACGATGCCCTCGACAAGCGTGAACATCAGCTGTCCAGCCAGGCTGGCCAGGTCGAGAAGCGCTCCCGTGAGCTTGAGGAGCTTTGCGCCAAGCAGACCTCGGAGCTCGAGCGCATCGCCGACCTGACCCGCGAGGATGCTCACAAGGAACTCCTCGACAAGGTTCGTGGCGAGGTTACCCACGAGGCCGCCACGATCATCCGTGAGTCCGAGCAGCAGGTTCGCGCCGAGTGCCACAAGACCGCTCAGGAGATCTTGTCCCTGGCGATTCAGCGCTGCGCCGCCGATCACACTGCTGAGGTCACCGTTACCTCCGTGCATATTCCGTCTGACGACCTGAAGGGTCGCATCATCGGCCGCGAGGGCCGCAACATCCGCACCTTCGAGCAGGTTTCCGGCGTCAACCTTGTGATCGACGACACGCCTGAGACCGTCGTGCTTTCGAGCTTCGATCCGGTCCGTCGCGAGACCGCCCGCGTCGCCCTTGAGAACCTCATCGCCGACGGCCGCATTCACCCCGCCCGCATCGAGGAGATGTATCACAAGGCCGCCGACTTGGTTCAGCAGCGCGTGCGCGAGGCTGGCGAACAGGCTGCCTTCGATACCGGTATCCACGATCTGCATCCCGAGATCGTTAAGACCCTGGGTGCTCTTCGCTACCGCACCTCGTTTGGTCAGAACGTGCTCCAGCATTCCCTTGAGGTTTCCGACCTGTGCGGCGTGATGGCTTCCGAGCTTGGCCTGGACGTTGTGACTGCAAAGCGTGCCGGCCTGCTGCACGACCTTGGCAAGGCTATCGACCATGACGTTGAGGGTCCGCATGCCGTTATCGGCGCCGAGCTCGCCCGTCGCTATGGCGAGAAGCCCGTTATCGTCCACGCTATTGAGGCTCACCATGCCGATGTCGACCCCAACACGGTGCTCGATGTCCTGGTGCAGGCCGCCGATGCTGTCTCTGCCTCTCGCCCCGGTGCCCGTCGCGAGTCTGCCGAGAACTACATCAAGCGTCTTGAGAAGCTCGAGGAGATCGCCAACTCTCATGACGGCGTCGAACGTACCTATGCCATGCAGGCCGGTCGCGAGGTCCACGTCATGGTCCAGCCGGACAAGATTTCCGATGCCCAGTCCACGGTTCTGGCTCACGATATCGCCCATCAGATCGAGGAAGAGATGGAGTATCCCGGTCAGGTGCGCGTCGTCGTGATTCGCGAGAGCCGCGCTGTCGATATCGCTAAATAACATGAGCGACGCGAACGAGCTCATCTCATTTATCGCGTCGATGTCGGGGGAGGGCAACCTTCGCGTCGAGGAGAACCTTGGCGAGGGGTATGTCCGCCTCCGCGTTTCGGAGGCCGAGCGGCGCCAGGCTAAGCACGACATTCAGCATGTCGAGGACATCGTCATCGAAATGCTCCGTAATGCTCGCGATGCCGGCGCCGACAAGGTCTATCTCGCCACGACCAAGGAAGATGGCGTCCGCACGCTTGTCTTTCTGGATAACGGTTCTGGCGTTCCGCAGGATATGCAAGAGCGAATCTTTGATGCCCGCGTTACCTCCAAGCTCGAGAGCATGAAGATGGACCGTTGGGGCGTTCACGGTCGTGGCATGGCATTGTTTTCGATCAAGCAGAACACCGACGAGGCCCGTGTGGTCACGTCCGGCGTCGATCTTGGTTCAGCCTTCAAGGTGAGCGTTGCGGCCGACCGCCTCAGTGAGCGTGCCGATCAGTCCAGCTGGCCCCAGGCCGTCAAGGATGAGGACGGACGTTATGTCTGCGCTCGCGGCCCACATAATATTATTCGCGCTGCTTGTGAGTTTGCGCTCGAGGAGTTGCGTGGTTGCGATGTCTATCTTGGTTCTCCGTCTGAGATTGCCGCGACCCTTTATGCTCAAGCGTCAAGTCGGCTCGATACGTCTCGTCTCCTGTTCATTGATGACGAGAGTGAGCTTCCGGTTGTCGATCGTTTAGGCCTTGCTTCTGATGCCGAGGACTTTATCCGTATTTGTTCGGGTTTGGGTCTTGAGATGTCCGAGCGCACGGCCCATCGCATTTTGGCAGGGCAGATTAAGCCCGTTCGCGGTGTGACCGCGCGTCTGCTACGCGAGCGTGATTCGTCCTCGCATGCGCCGGCTCCTGTCGATCTCGCGAAGGATCGTCGCGGGCTACGTATTGCCAAGGATGACATGGCACAGTTTTCGCGCGCTGTGGAACGCGACTTTAATGACCTTGCCGCCCGGTACTATCTCAACCTTTGCGGCGACCCAAAGATCCGTGTTTCGCGTGATCGAATCACCGTGACCTTTGATCTTGCCAAAGAGGAATAGTGCCTTTACCGAGTCCACTCGGTACGATACAGTTATTGCAGTTAAAACGTACTTTTAAATGCAGGAGTTTCTTCATGGATTGCCTGAAGGTATCAAGCAAATCATCGCCCGCGTCCGTTGCCGGCGCCATCGCCGGCATGGTCAAGGATGGTGTGCCCGTCAACATCCAGTGTGTCGGCGCCGGTGCCGTCAACCAGGCCATTAAGGCCGTTGCTATCGCGCGCGGTTTTTTGATTCCAACCGGTTTTGATATTTCCTGCGCGCCCGTGTTCTCCGACATCCTCATTAACGGGGAGTCGCGCACGGCCATTCGCCTTTCTATCTACGTTCACCAGATCAATCGAGCTGCTATGGATAACGTCGTCATGGATGACGTTAAGCCTGTGGCATAGAGTGTTCACTCGCTGCCCGCCCTTTTTGATTCCGCCTATTCCACCCCGTTAGGACTAATTCACATGGACCAGCGTTCCGCACGCGATATTCTTGTCGGTAAAACCTACTTTATCCGCACCTTTGGCTGCCAGATGAATCAGCATGACTCTGAGCGTGTAAGCGGTCTGCTCGATTCGTATGGCTGCCTGATGGCACTTGATCCCGAGCACGCCGACATCGTCGTCTTCATGACGTGTTGCGTGCGTGAGGCTGCCGATACCCGCCTGTACGGTCAGTGCAATTCCTGCAAGAGCCTGCCGCCTTCGCCTTCGGGCAAGCGCGTGGTTGCCGTCGGTGGGTGTATTGCCCAGCGCGATGGCGAAGGTCTGCTCACCAACGTCGATAACGTCAACGTCATTTTTGGCACCCATTCCATTGCGCATGTTGCCGAGCTTATCGCCGAGGCGTTCTTGGATGGTAAGCGCCATATCCGCACGAACGAGCACGAGGACTCGGATGCCATGAGTATGCCGTGGCATCGCGAGACGCAGTATCACGCCTGGGTGCCCATCATGACGGGCTGCAATAACTTCTGCACCTACTGCATCGTGCCGTATGTTCGCGGCCGCGAAAAGAGCCGTCGCTTCGAGGAAATCGTTGACGAGGTGACGGGCCTGGTCCGTCAGGGCGTGCGCGAGATTACGCTGCTGGGTCAAAACGTCAACTCCTACGGGCGTGACCTGTTTGGCAAGCCGCGCTTTGCCGACCTGCTGCGTGCCGTGGGCGATACGGGCGTGGAGCGCATCTTCTTCACTTCCTCGCACCCTAAGGATTTGCTGCCCGAGACCATCGATGCCATGGCCGAGACGCCTGCCGTTATGCCGCAGCTGCACTTGGCCGTCCAGTCCGGTTCGACGCGGATCCTCAAAGAGATGAATCGCCGTTATACACGCGAGGACTATCTGGGCCTTGTCGATCGCATTCGCAACCGCATGCCCGATATCGCGCTCTCGACCGACATTATCGTTGGCTTCCCGGGCGAGACTGAAGAAGACTTTGAGCAGACGCTCTCACTTGCCGAGACGGTTCGTTATGCGCAGGCCTACACCTTTATCTACTCCAAGCGTGCCGGTACCCCGGCTGCCGAGATCGATGACCCCACACCGCACGAGGTCATTCTTGAGCGTTTTAACCGTCTGGTGAAGGTTATCGAGACCACGGCGCATGAGTACAACCAGGGCGAGCTTCACACCGTGGTGCCCGCGCTCATTGAGGGAACGAGTAAAAAGAACGACGCGGTCCTGCTGGGCAAGAGTCCCAAGAATCAGACCGTGCATGCGCCTATTCCCGAGGGTTACAGCATCGATCAGCTTGTTGGCAAGATCGTTGATGTTGACGTTGACGTTGCCAAGACCTGGTATTTGTCCGGCTCCGTTGTGGGCGAGCCGCGCTAATGGTTTCTCCCGGGGCAGGTCTTTCCGCCGTTGCGATCGTCGGTCCGACGGCGGTTGGTAAGAGTGATGTTGCCGACCGTTTGGCCGCTCGTCTTTCGTCCGAAGTGCTGTCGTGCGATGCGATGCAAATCTATCGCGGCATGGACATCGGCACCGCAAAGATGGCGCCCAATGAGTGTACGGCGCCGCTGCGTCTCGTCGACATTGTAGAGCCGGGTGTGGCATATTCTGCTGCGCTTTATCAGGCTGACGCTCGCGCGCATGTTGAACGTCTCCTTGGTTCGGGTTGCCTGCCGGTTTTTTGCGGAGGTACGGGGCTGTATCTTAAGGCTGCCCTTGATGAGATGGATTTTCCCTCGGGCGAGCTTGAGGACGATCGTCGCGCGGGGTATCAGGAACTTGCCGAGCGCATAGGCGAGGAAGCGCTGCACGCGCTGCTTGCCGAGCGTGACCCCGAGTCCGCTGCGGTCATCCACCCCCATAATGTTCGTCGCGTGATTCGCGCGCTCGAAATGCACGATGATGGAGTGTCCTACGCGCAGCAAAAGTCTCAGTTTAGTGTTCCGCGCGAGCATTATCATGCTCTGTGGTTTGGTCTGACGCGCAATCGCGAGGTGCTCTACGAGCGCATTAACCTGCGCGTCGATATGATGTTTGAGCAGGGCCTTGTCGATGAGGTCCGCGGTCTTATGGACCAGGGACTGGGAGATGCCCTGACGTCGATGCAGGCAATTGGCTATAAAGAGATCATTGATGCTTTCAATGGCGTGATTTCTATGGATGAGGCTCGCGAACTCATCAAGATGCGTTCGCGTCGCTATGCCAAACGTCAGCTTTCGTGGTTTAAACGCGATGACCGCATCGTGTGGTTCGATATGGATGAATGTACGATCGATGAGGTCGTTGAGGAAATCCTGCATCGTATTGAGGCTGCCTAATGGCCCGTTTCCCCCTTGTTCCCACGGCACCCGAGCCCGAGCGTGCCATATTAGTTGGTGTTGAGTGGCGCGACAATGCGTGGCCGCTCGATCGTTCGCTTGACGAGCTTGAGCGCCTAGCCCATACGGCTGGCGCCCAGTGTGTGGCGCGTTTGTCACAGCGTTTGGTAAAGCCGTATCCTAAATCGTTTATCGGTTCCGGTAAGATTGAAGAGCTGTACGGCCTGGTACATCGCATGGATGCCGATGTCGTTATTTTTGACGACGACCTGACGCCCTCGCAGCAATCCTATTTGGAGAAAGCCGTGGGCGAGCCGGTAAAGATTATCGATCGCACGGCACTGATCTTGGATATCTTTGGCCTTCATGCTCAGACGCGTGAGGGACGCCTACAGGTACAGCTGGCACAGCTTCAATATTTGTTGCCTCGTCTGCGTGGCATGTGGAGTCATCTCGCCAAGGAACAGACGCGCGGCGGCATCGGCTCACGCTTTGGTCAGGGCGAAAGTCAGCTTGAGGTCGACCGTCGCCTCATTCGTAATAAGATCGCTGCGCTTCGTCGTGAGCTCAAGCAGGTTGAACAGCGTCGCGATGTTCAATCTAAGAGCCGCATTGAGTCACCGGCGTTTCGCGTCGCGTTAGCCGGTTATACCAATGCCGGTAAATCGACGTTGCTCAATCGTCTGACCGGCTCTACGGTACTTTCTCAGGACAAGCTGTTTGCTACGCTCGACCCGACGACGCGTTCGTATCGCCTGCCCGGCGGTCGCGGCATGACGATTACTGATACCGTCGGCTTTATTCAAAAGCTGCCGCATGGTCTGGTCGATGCCTTTAAATCGACGCTGTCCGAGGTGTTGGGTGCCGATCTAATTCTCAAAGTCGTAGATGCGTCTGACGAGGACTATGAGCGACAGCTTGAGGCTGTCGACCGCGTGCTTGATGAGATCGGTGCCGGAGAGCGCCTAACGCTGACCGTATTCAATAAAATCGATCTTCTCGATAGCGTCGATCGATTGAGTTTCCGTCGTCGTTATCCGGAAGCTGTTCTGTTCTCGGCCCAAACGGGCGAGGGGCTCGACGATCTCGTCGATCGCATTGCTCGCGAGGCGGCCGCCACCGATGTGCTGCTTTCCGCCGACATTCCATATCGTGAAGGTGCACTCATCACAGTCGTGCATGAGCAGGGGACCCTTTTGCACGAGGAATATCTTGAGGATGGCGTTCGTATTGTGGCGAAACTGCCGGCTCGTATTGCACCTCGGCTTGAGCGTTATCGCACCGAGTAGGCGAGCTCCAAAATGCCCAGCATGATGGGCTGATGTAGCAGATAAAAGGGGAGTGCATGACGTCCAAGGCTGGCGAGCGCCGGCAGGGGGTTGGCGTAGGCCCAGCTTGGAGCGGGATGTTCGCATCTTTGAGCAGTGCGCGCAGCAAAGTATCCTGTGAGGTACATGAATATGAATGGAATGATTGGATAATAGTCGCCTGAAACAAACCGGGGGCCGGGAAATCCTAGCCACGCCAAATAGGGGAATGAATAGGTCGATTTCGGGATGCCCCATGTCGCCGCGAAGAGAGCGAGGCATATCGCAATGCCCCACGTGCTGGGCACTTTCTTAAGTATCGGTCGTGCTGCGGCTGCCACAGCGGTACACGCCGCCATGCAATAAATGATGCCAAAGTTCACTGAATCGTCGACCGATACGAGCGTTGTTGCGATCCAGACGACCAAAGCTGCGGCAGCGTACTTGGCCGCTCGTTTGGCATTGTTGCGTGAGAGCGTGCACATCCAACCTGCGATAAACAAAAATACCCAGCTGATGCTGGCGCGCCAGATGTCTTGAAAGACGGTCTGGGTAAACCAGGGTATATCCCAGTCGTACAAGTAGGCGAGATCATAGCAAGCGTGAAAACCTGCCATTGAAATCATCGTAAACCCGCGGACGGTATCAAAGATGGTGATGCGTTTTTGCATTACGAGAACCGGCGCATCAAGCCGACGACTTTGCCCAAGATAACGGGATTCGTTGCATAGATAGGCTCCATGGTGTCATTCTCAGGCTGCAGGCGTACGCGTCCCTGCTCCTTGTAGAACGTCTTGACGGTCGCTGAACCATCAATCATGGCCACGACAATTTCGCCATTCATGGCACTCTTTTGTTCACGGACGATGATGTAATCGCCATTGAAGATGCCGACATTGATCATTGAGCTCCCATGCACCTCAAGGATAAAGGAACCCTGATCAGTGGCGATTTCGGTCGGGATAGTAAACGTGTCTTCGATATTCTGCTCGGCCAGAATGGGGATCCCAGCCGCGACGCGACCAACGAGCGGTAGCGAGACCGTTCCACGAGGTGCGGTGGGCTCGTCAGATTTAGAAATTGAGACAGAGGAGCCGTCCTCGTTAAAGAGTTCCAGGGCGCGCGGTTTGGTGGCATCGCGCTTGAGCAGCCCGCGCGCCTCCAAGGCAGATAAGTGGGCGTGCACGGTGCTGGGGGAGGAAAGGCCCACGGCAGAAGCCATCTCGCGCACGCTGGGCGGATAACCCTTCTCCTGCTGATATTCCTTGATGAAGTCGTAAATTTGCTGCTGACGCTTGG
>CABRLT010000041.1 GCA_902471785.1 uncultured Collinsella sp. | reverse complement strand
TACGTCGGCTGATGTGCTCAGCTCCTCGCAGGCCATCGCACTGGCGCACGGCGCAACACTTACTAATATAGAGTTCATGCAGATGATGCCTGGCTTCATCGAGCCCAGGCGTAACTTGGTCTTCAACGAGAAAACCTGGCGCTACGTGCATGTAGACCAACCGGTAGATATTGCCGACGACAAGCTGGACGACCTGCTCGAGCAGCGCTCTGGACATGGTCCCTTCACGTCACGCTTGGCCTCCCGCGCTATCGATCTCGTCATCGATCAGGCAGGTGCCGAAGGCCTGGCACTCCACTACGACTTCCCCCGCGAGGATGTCCCAGAGTTTGTGCAGACCTTTGCCACCTGGCTGCAAGACGAGCACGGCATCGCGCCGACCGACGAGATGCGCGTTGCGATGTATGCCCACGCCGCTAACGGCGGCATCAAGATCGATAAGACCGCGCACACGGGCGTTGAGGGCCTCTACGCTTGCGGCGAGGCGACAGGCGGCATGCACGGAGCCGACCGCATTGGTGGCTTGTCAAGCGCCAACGGCATCGTGTTCGGGCGCATCGCAGGCGCATCGGCAGCCCTTGCAGCGCAGAAAGAGCCTAAGACAGCCCTGAAGGCGGATATCGCCCTCCCCCAGCACGGCATTGCCACAACAGATGCCGAGCGCCTGACCCGCAGCCTTAAGCACACGATGAGTACCTATTGCATGATCAACCGCACCGAAACAGGCCTATCCGAAGCACTACACGAGCTTGAGGGCTTGAAGACGGAGGCAACGACCTTGAGCACACAGAAAGCCCAGGACTGCGAAATCGCTGCCCTCGCCCGCCTTCAGTCGCAGATTCAACTAGCACAGGAAATGGTCAAAGCCATGCGCAAGCGAACCGAAAGCCTCGGATCGCACTATCGAGCAGACTAAATCGATTCTCACTTTGAGTTTGATCACAACTTTTCAACATGCATCGAGCCCTGTGAGCATGATTCCTCTAAGGAGAACACGCCTACGGGGCTTTAGCAGTGTTTTCCCTAAGGGAATCACGGTGCAGATTTCTCAGCTCCGCGCCCTTTCGGGTTCGACCCCATGCGAGGTCAACAAAAAAAAGCGACCAGCCGAAGCCAGTCGCTTTACAATGCTTTGGTGGGCCGTCAGGGGGTCGAACCCTGGACCTTGGGATTAAGAGTCCCCTGCTCTACCAACTGAGCTAACGACCCGATATCAACACGAAGCAAGAACTGGGGTGGGTAAAGGGACTCGAACCCTCGACCTACGGGACCACAACCCGTCGCTCTAGCCAACTGAGCTACACCCACCGTGTCCTGTGCGCTTCGCGCTCGACTATTATTGCAAGGAACGCCACGCGATGCAAGCCCCAATTTTCAAGAATTTTGAAAAGAGTTTTTCGAGACCATTTCGAGCAAATCCCACCGGTTTCATAGGAGTAAACTTGCCCCACTGCAAATGCTCGAAAGGACCGGCATGAAAGAACTCTCCAACCGCACGGCAACGTTTACCGATTCCGTCATCCGCCGCATGACGCGCATCTCCAACAAGTATGGCGCCGTCAACCTGTCGCAGGGCTTCCCCGACTTCGATCCCCCGGCGCAGCTGCTCGATAGCCTCAGCACCATCGCCGCCGACCCCAAGCCGCTCTATCACCAGTACTCCATCACCTGGGGCTCCCAGGCCATGCGCGAGGCGCTCGCCGCCAAACAGGAGCACTTTATGGGCATGCCGGTGAACCCCAACGAGAATATCGTAGTCACCTGCGGCTCCACCGAGGCCATGATGGCCGCCATGATGACGGTCACGAACCCCGGCGACAAGGTCGTCATCTTCTCGCCGTTCTACGAGAACTACGGCGCCGACACGATCCTTTCGGGTGCCGAGCCCATCTACGTGCCGCTCAACCCACCCACATTCGACTTTGACCGCAAGACACTCGAGGCGGCCTTCCGCGACAACGACCCCAAAGCCATCGTCCTGTGCAACCCTTCCAACCCCTGCGGCAAGGTCTTTACGCGCGAGGAGCTCACCTTTATCGCCGACCTCTGCAAAAAGTACGACGCCTATTGCATCACCGACGAGGTATACGAGCACATCGTCTACGCACCCCATGAGCACGTCTACATGGCCACGCTGCCTGGCATGTTCGAGCGCACCATCAGCTGCAGCTCGCTGTCCAAGACCTACTCCATCACCGGCTGGCGTCTGGGCTACACTATCGCCCCTGCCGAAATCACCGAGCGCATCAAAAAGGTCCACGACTTCCTCACCGTGGGCGCCGCCGCTCCCCTGCAGGAAGCCGTCGTCACCGCCCTCAACTTCGACGACAGCTATTACGATGAGGTCCTTGACCTCTATGCCGCCAAACGCGACCTGTTCTGCCAGGGACTCGACAGCATCGGTCTTGAGCATAACGTGCCGCAGGGCGCCTACTACGTCATGATGGACATCTCTGAGTTTGGCTATGACAGCGACCTCGAATTCTGCGAGGACCTCGCGTCTAAGGTGGGCGTGGGCGCCGTGCCCGGCTCGAGCTTCTTCCGCGAGCCCGTCAACCACCTGATTCGTTTCCACTTTGCCAAGCGAGACGAGACGCTTAACGCGGCACTGGAGAACCTCAAGTCCCTGCGTGATAAAATCAAACCGCGCGGGTAAGGACGGCCCGGCAACTAAAGTAACTAAAGAAGCCCCGCACCGCCTGCCGCGTTGCGAGGCTTCTTTTTATGGCGCTTTCTTAAATGGTTTAGAGCTCTATACTTTAGTCATGGAGCAACTCGTCCCAGTGAGAGGAATATTATGGAAGAGCAGCAACTTATCGGAGCGCTCGAGGCCGGCGGCACCAAGATGGTCTGCGCCACGGGCTATGCAGACGGCACGGTCCTGGAGCGTGAGCAGATCGCGACCACGACTCCGCAGGAGACCGTCGAGGCCGTCAACGCATGGTTTGCCGACAAGGGCATCGCCGCGCTGGGCATCGGCGCCTTTGGCCCCACCGCAGTCAACCCTGCCTCGCCCCAATACGGCAAGATCCTGGAGACGCCCAAAACGGCATGGCGCTACTTTGACCTGCTGGGCACCATCCAAAACGAGCTCAATATTCCCTGCGGCTACGACACCGACGTCAACGTCGCCTGCCTGGGCGAGGTCACCTTTGGTTGCGCCCAGGGCCTCACTGACGTTGTGTATCTGACCATCGGCACCGGCGTGGGCGCCGGCGTGCTCTCGGGCGGTAAGCTCGTGCACGGCATGATGCATCCCGAGGCTGGCCACATCCTGGTCACGCGCGACCCGCGCGACACCATTGGCGAGCACAGCGCCTGCCCCTTCCACGACAACTGTCTCGAGGGCCTCATCGCCGGCCCCGGCGTTAAAAAGCGCTGGGATGGCAAGAGCGCCGGAGACATGGCCGATGACTCGGAGGCCATGGACCTGCTCGCCGGCTATCTGGCACAGGCACTCATGACCTACACGCTGTGCTACGCGCCACAAAAGATCATCATCGGCGGCGGCGTGGCCGACCACACTCCCATCGTGCCGCTCGCACGCAAAAAGTGCGCCGAGATGCTCAACGGCTATATCGTCACGCCCGAGGTCAACGACATCGATTCCTATATTGTCAACAACAGCCTCGAGGGCAAGCAGGGCATCATGGGCTGCCTGGCCCTGGGCGCACAGGCGCTTCAGTAGCAGACGCACCCACAGGGCGTGGCGCGCTCGGCAAATCCAACCTACGGAACGACGCCACCACGCCTCATATAACCCCTCAAATAAAAAAGGCCGCCTAGGACCAAACAATACGTCCTAGGCGGCTTTTTTGGCGCACATCAGCCACCGTAAGAGATATCGGAGCACAACGCCCGTTGCCGCTCCACAGCAGTCGATCATCACATCGGTGATCATGCCGGCGCGTCCCGGCACAAAGAGCTGAATCGTCTCGTCGATCGAGGGAATCAGCAGCAGGAACACCGCCGTGGGCAGCAGCACGTCAAAGGTGCGCCGGCCCTCAAGATCAAAGGCGTGCGTTGCCAGGATGCCGAGCACCATATACTCGGTAAAATGCGCGCACTTGCGAACAACAAAGTTGGTCACCCATGCATATGGAAGTCCCACGCCGTGCAGGAAACCGCGGATAGTTTCCATGACCGTTAGACTCAGCGAGCCCGACCCCGAGCCGGGAACCAGCGAATTGCCCCAGATCAAGAGCGCCATCAGGCAGGTCACGACCGCCCATTTTCGATTGATCTTAACCATGCAGAAGTTATGCCTCCGCGCGGAGCGGCGCAAAGCTGGCGGTACCGCCCTCGATAACGCTCAGATAGGCACGGCCCGTACGCTTGGCGGTAGAGGACTGCAGGCGCTCGATCTCTTCCTCGAGGATCTGATTGACGCGCTCGTGACGACGATTTTCCATAATGCCGGCGGCAATAGCCTCGGCCCGCTCGATGCTCTCGCGCGAGATACGGGCGGTATCCTCGGGGAGCACAGCGCTGTGACGGCCGACATAGGCGGGGGCAGCAGACTGAGGGGCAGCGACGGGAGCGGGCGCTACAACAGGAGCGGGCTCGTCAATCTCATCCAGAATCGCGGTGGCGGCGGCCCACATGTCCTCGTGGCCCGAGTAATCGGCCATGGGAACATCAACCTCGAGCGAGGCGTCCGGAAGGTCGCCGGTGTCGATGCGATCTTGGGCATCAATCGATGCGGTGATGGCTGCAGGCTCATCGAGGTCATCGAGATCGATGTCCGCAGCACCGGAGATGATAGGCATGCTGGCGAGGTTTGCGTTGTACGGCGCAGCCTCAGCCGCCTGCTGCTGGGCAGGAGCGCCCCAAAGCGAGCTTTCGGCGGCACGGCGGGCGGCAACGGCCTCCTCGTCCGCGGTCATGGCTTCATCAACGTACGAATTGTCGGCAGAAGCGTTCGCGTCCGCCGAGGTAGCGCTGTAAGCGTTATTGGCTGCCGCGTTGGCGACGAGTGCCACGAAAGCCGCCGTGCTGCCCGCAGGGGCGGCCTGGGAGCCAGACACGGCGCGTGCCGCGGCGGCGATGTCGTCGCGATTGAAGGAGCCGGTCTGCCCGCCGTTGGTGAGCTCGTCGATGGCGACTTGATAGACGTCGCGCGAGTGTGCAGGGTCGCAGCTCACCGGCGAATCGTCGTCGAGCATACTGTCGATCATGGACCAAGCCTCGTCCTCGTCCATAGCATCTGCGGCTCGAGCGATGGTAGGGACACCATCATCGGCATGACGGCGCTGGAACGCACCAGTCAGGCCGGAAAGGAATGCCGAGGTAGACTGCTCCGACTGAGTCTGAGAAGCAGAAGCCGCAGTGTAAGGAGTCGCATCCTGCTGCTGAGCTGGAATCGAGGCGGTCTTAAACTCACTTTGATATTGATTGAGATTGGCGGCACCGCCCATGGCATCGGGCTGGAACAGACGCTCTTCACGCTGCGCACGGTACTCGAAGATACCCAGCGAGGCGGCATAGATACCCACGCCCGCCACCGCACCCACGGCGAAGGGAACCGCACCCGCCACGACCGTCTCGTTCACCGACGAAAACGGCAGCGTCGCGGCATACATAACCACGGGAGCGGCCAGGCCGATCCCGCACGAAAGTCCGGCAAGGACTGCTCGTTGTGTCGCATCAGAAGAAGCCATGAGCTCTCCCCATCTTCCAGCACCCAAATCGCATCATTCAGTTGGCTGCGCGAGAGAAGATGAAGCGGGGCTATGCCCCAAAGCAACGGTATATGGTTCGTTTCATCTGCGTTTTCCGTCGCGAAGCTTAAAAGCTATTATGCGAAACCGCCCTGTCGATTGCAAGCGACGATGTCGGATTGAAACGGGAAACGTGCTGCTTGCCAGTCTTATGGTCAAAAATAAGCGCGGATAGGCGATATGGAAAAGGGCCGAGGCTCAAAGCCCCGACCCTTTATCGCATTGATGACTATCGCTGCGTGTGGATGACAACCTAGAACGTCTGCTCGTAGTCGCTGTGCTTTTTGGCCGAACGCACCAGGAACTCCTGGTTGGTGTTGGTGCCCTTAAGACCCTTGATGAACGACGCGGCTGCGCGCTCGGTGTTATTCATGCCAGCAAGAATGCGACGCAGACCAAAGACAAACGGGCGCATCTGCTCGTCGACCAGCAGGTCCTCGTTGCGCGTACCCGAGGCAACGGGGTCGATGGCCGGGAAAATGCGGCGATCGGCCAGGTCGCGGTCGAGCTTAAGCTCCATGTTGCCGGTGCCCTTGAACTCCTCGAAGATGACCTCGTCCATCTTGGAGCCGGTATCGATGAGTGCGGAGGCGAGGATGGTGAGCGAGCCACCGTTCTCGATATTACGGGCTGCGCCCAGGAAGCGCTTGGGCGGATACAGGGCCGCCGAATCGACGCCGCCCGAAAGGATGCGGCCTGAGGCGGGCGCCGCCAAGTTGTAGGCGCGGGCAAGACGCGTGATGGAGTCGAGCACAACTACAACATCGCCGCCCAGTTCCACGATGCGCTTGGCGCGCTCGATGACGAGCTCGGCCACGCGAGTGTGGTTGTCCGCGGGCATATCGAAGGTGGAGGCCACGACCTCGCCCTTAATGGAGCGCTGCATGTCGGTGACCTCTTCGGGGCGCTCGTCGACGAGCAGGCAGATGAGGTGTACCTCGGGATTATTGATCGAGATAGACTGGCAGATCTTCTTGAGGATCGTGGTCTTGCCGGCCTTGGGCGGGGACACGATCAGGCCACGCTGACCCTTGCCAATCGGCGACACGATGTCGATGGCGCGACCGGTAATGGAGTCCTTGCCGTGCTCCATGCGCAGCGGCTCGTTGGGATAGACTGGGGTGAGGTCGCCGAACTTGGGACGGTTGCGAATCTGCTCGGGGTCCAGACCGTTGACGGTCGTGATTTTGGCGAGGCCGGCGCGCTTGTCGCCGCCGCGCGAGGGGCGCAGCGAGCCCTCGATGACATCGCCCGTGCGCAGACGCGCGGAGCGGATGAGGTAAGCGGGGACGAAGGCGTCCTCGTTGGACTTCATGTAACCGTGGGCGTGAATGATACCGGAGCTGTCCGGGCGAATCTGCAAGATGCCCTTAATATCGCGGAAGCCCTCGGCCTTCGCGGCAGTCGTGTAGATCTCCTCGACGAGCTCGGCCTTCTTCTTGCCGGTCGTCTCAATCTCGAACTCCTTGGCCTTCTCGCGCAGCTCGGCGACCTTCATGGCCGCGAGCTCCTCGCGCGAAAGCGTGGGCTCAGTCGGAGCGGCATTGCGCTCCTTATTGCGCTGCTTGCGGTCGCGCTGACGGTTGCGGCGATCGTTGTTGCGCTCGTTGCGCTCCTCGTTGCGCTTGTGCTGGCGACGGTTGGAACGAGTGCCGTCTTCGGCCTCGGCGGGCGCGGCACCATCGGTTGTGGCGGCGTCGGCATTGGCCGCAGCGGCTTCATTGGCCTCGGCGCCAGAATCGACCTGCGCTTCGACATCAGCCTGATGCTCGGACGCCTTGGCCTTAGCGGACTTCTTACGACCGCGCTTGGGCTTCTCGGACGCAGGCCGTTCGACGTCTTGGGGCTCGGCGGCATCAATCGATGCATCGGCGGTCGTCTCGCCGGAATCCTCGGACGCACCCTTCTTGGCAGCCTTGGCCTTGGACGTGCGCTTAGCAGCAGTACGATGGCTGCGACCAGGACGGACATCGGCGGGAGCGGCCTCGGAAGTCGTAGCATCCTGGACGGGCGCGTCGGCGGCGGTTGCAGACTCGGCGGTCGCCGCAGCAGCACGAGCGGCTGCAGCTGCGGCTGCGGCCTTCTCTGCCTCGACGAAGGCCTTGGGCTTGCGACCGCGACGGTGCGGGCGCAAAGCCGGATCGACAACGGGAACTTCGCTGGCCTCGACAGACGCAGCGTGCTCAGCAGGCGATGCGCCCTCCCCTGCCGTGGAACGGACCGAAGCGTCAGTGAACTCGGGGGTTACCTGTTCAGCAACCTGCTCGGCCTTAACAGCCGTGCGACGGCGTGTGCGCGTTGCCGGCTTCTCGGTCGGCAGG